>JBGSVG010000200.1:0-5271 GCA_041753095.1 Sphingorhabdus sp.
GACGCCATTATCGAGTTGCTTGAAGCGCCCGCAGCGGAAAAGCTGCGCGAGGGGCTTCACATTGTGCTGGGCGGCCCACCCAATAGCGGCAAGTCGACATTGCTCAATGCGTTGGTCGCGCGAGAGGCTGCGATCGTTTCAGACATTGCAGGCACCACGCGCGACATGATTGAGGTGCCAGTCGCGCTGGAGGGCATTCCTTTTGTCTTTACCGATACGGCAGGGCTGCGGGACTCCACCGATGACAGCATTGAGGCCATGGGAATGGAGCGCAGCCGCATCGCGATGGCGTCCGCTGACATGATATTATGGCTGGGTGATGAGGGTGGTGGTCCGGAGCATCCGCAGCTTGTCGAAATAGATGCCAAATGTGACGAGGCGACACTTCCTCGCAAACGGGCTGCTGCATTTCGTGTTTCCGCGCTGAGTGGAGAAGGAATGAATGGTCTTGTGCGCCATATCATCAGCGTTGCCAAAACACTCCTCCCTCCACCTGATCGGTTCGCGATTAACGAGAGGCAGCGGACATTGATGAGAGAATGCGCCGAGGCATTGAAGGATGCGTCACACGCGACGGACTGGTTGATAGTAGCAGAGCATCTACGTCAGGCCCGGCTGTCGCTTGATGCACTTACTGGGCGCGCGCATACCGAGGATATGCTTGATATGCTATTTGGCCGTTTCTGCGTTGGAAAGTGAATTGTTTCACGTGAAACAGCCTGCGCTGCTTTGACCGGGATAGTTGGTTGCGCTATGCGCGCTTCATGCGTCAAATTTTTGATATCATAGTTGTTGGCGGTGGGCACGCCGGAACCGAGGCGGCTGCGGTAGCCGCACGGATGGGCGCCAGCGTGGCATTGGTCAGCTTTGACCGGCACACGATTGGTGCAATGTCGTGCAATCCCGCAATCGGTGGTTTAGGCAAGGGCCATCTGGTACGGGAAGTAGACGCGTTCGATGGTTTGATTGCGCGCGCCGCCGACGACTCGGCGATTCACTATCGCATGCTCAATGCCTCAAAGGGCGCAGCGGTGCAGGGGCCGCGCATCCAGGCTGACAGGCGTTTGTTCAAGGCATCGATCCAGAAGCAACTCGGCGAGTTAAGCAATCTCGTTATTATCGAAGGCGAGGCGGCCGCACTTTGTTTTTCCAGCAGCGAGAATCGGATAGCGGGTCTGGAATTGGCCGATGGTACAATCATCAAAGCCGCGGCGGTCATTCTTGCAACTGGTACATTCCTCGGCGGCAAATTGTTCTGCGGCGAAGAACGGCTTGAAGGTGGTCGGGTTGGCGAATCTTCGGCGTTGAAATTGGCCGAACAGATTCGCGATGCAGGGCTTCCAATGGCGCGCTTGAAGACTGGAACGCCACCCCGGCTAGACGGACGCACGATCAACTGGGCGGCTTTGGAAATCCAGCCTTCCGATGAAGGTGACTGGACGATGTCTGCGATGCAGGCACGCCGAACCGTTCCTCAACTTTTTTGCGCGATCAGCCGGACCAACGCGCGGACACATGATATCATTCGCAGCGGACTTGATCGCTCCCCTTTGTTTGGCGGCGATATTGCGGGGCAGGGACCACGCTATTGTCCGTCGATTGAGGACAAGATCTTCCGCTTTGGCGACCGCGATGGGCACCAGGTGTTTTTGGAGCCTGAAGGCTTGGACAGCCATCTGGTCTATCCAAATGGAATATCAACTTCTCTCCCTACCGACATTCAGGAAGCCATGGTGCGCTCGATGGCTGGTTTGGAACAATGCGAGATAGAAGTGCCGGGCTATGCCGTCGAATATGACCATATCGATCCCCGCGCTCTGGATTCCACATTGTCCGTGCGCGGCTTTGAGGGCCTATATTGTGCCGGGCAAATTAATGGCACCACTGGCTATGAAGAGGCTGCAGCGCAGGGATTGATCGCCGGAATGGGTGCGGCTTCCAAGATATTGGGGTGCGAGATGCCGGCCATCGACCGCGCCAACAGCTATCTCGCCGTGATGGTGGACGACCTCATCCTGCATGGCGTTACCGAACCTTATCGCATGCTCACCGCAAGGGCTGAGTACCGATTGCGACTCCGGGCCGATAATGCCGCGACACGGCTAACGCCGTTGGGCATTGCTGTAGGTGCCGTTGGTCCAAACCGGGGGCGTGCGTTTGAGCAGCGTTCTGAAAGTAAGGCTGCTCTGGAAATGCGATTATCACAGCCCGTCAGTGCTGATGATTTGATTAAGCGCGGAGTAGACGTGAAGCGCGATGCAGGGCGAATGCCGTTGGTGGACTGGCTTCGCTACCCAACCGTAAGTATTCACGATCTTTTGGATGTTTCACGTGAAACGAGTTGGCCTATTGAGTTGCTCAAAGAGGTAGAACAGGACGGGCGATACGCCCCCTATCTTGAGCGGCAGGAAGCCGAGATCAGGGATATTTCAGTCAACGAACGAATTTCGCTGCCGGCTTCGTTCAGCTATCGCGCCATCGCTGGTTTATCAAATGAAATGGTCGAGCGACTTGATGCGGCCAAGCCGGAGACGCTGGCTGCAGCGGCGAGGGTAAGGGGAATTACCCCGGCGGCGCTCGCGGCGATACTTGTTCATGCGAAACGCGCGCGTTCTTCTGCAGATATCGCGGCATGAACGAATTAGAAGCCCATGAGTGGCTGCGTTCAAATTTTGATGTTTCACGTGAAACAGAGCAGAGGTTAGAGACCTTTATCGGATTTCTCAAAAGAGAGGCCGAGAGCCAGAATCTCATTTCCGCGTCGACATTCGACCAGATCTGGAGCCGCCATATTGTCGACAGCGCACAATTGTTGAAATTCGTGCCTGACGATTCTGTCCAAACGGACTGGATCGATCTGGGCGCCGGAGCTGGCTTTCCCGGCTTAATCGTAGCGATGTTGAGCAACTATAATGTGACGCTGGTGGAATCGCGGAGCAGGCGGATCGACTATCTCGAACGCGCGGTTGCGATGCTCGATATGGAAAAACAGGTCACAGTTGTTGGGCAACCGTTGGAACGGGTGAAAACTGCCCCATTTTCGGTCATCAGTGCGCGCGCTTTCGCGCCATTGCCCCGGTTGTTCGAGCTTGCACAACGATTTTCCACAAATAAGACTTTATGGCTGTTACCAAAGGGGCGTAATGCCGCTAGGGAATGGAATGAAGTCGAGCCGTTCTGGAATGGCGAGTTTCGGGTTGAGGATAGTGTGACCGACTCGGAAGCTGGCATTTTGGTCGGGTATTTGACGGGGAAGCGTGGAAACGGGGCCAGTTCAGCGGCCCAGAGGCAGCAAGCAACATGATTCGCATTGCCATAGCAAATCAAAAGGGCGGCGTGGGTAAGACCACGACTGCAATCAACCTGGCTACAGCGCTGGCAGCCAGCGGCTGGCGTTGTGTGTTGGTCGACCTCGATCCCCAGGGAAATGCATCGACTGGCCTTGGTTTGAAGCAGGTAGACCGCGTGCATAGTAGTTATGATTTGCTGCTAGGCGACGCTTCGCTCAAGGACGCGGCGATTCCAACAATCATTCCCAATTTGGATCTCGTGCCCGCAACGGTTGATCTGTCGGGAGCCGAAATCGAATTGGTGGAGTTTGAAGACCGGACAGGACGGTTGAAAGCTGCGTTCGATAAGTCCGACGCCCATTGGGACATTTGCCTGATCGATTGCCCGCCTTCTTTGGGATTGTTGACAATAAACTCGCTCGTGGCAGTCGACTCGATCCTGGTCCCGTTACAATGTGAATTTTTTGCGCTTGAAGGATTAAGTCAGTTATTACAAACAGTTGAGCGTATACAAAAGCGCTTCAATCCCGATCTGGCTATCATGGGTGTCGCGCTCACAATGTTTGACCGGCGCAACCGCCTGACCGATCAGGTCGCTGACGATGTGCGCAGTTGTCTTGGAGATCTTGTTTTTGATACCGTTATTCCCCGCAATGTCCGCTTGTCGGAAGCGCCCAGTCATGGATTGCCGGCGTTGGTTTATGACCATCGTTGCTCCGGGTCCGAGGCATATATAAAATTAGCGCGTGAGCTCATTGGACGCCTTCCTGCCAGGGAACTTGCAGCATGACTCCCGAAGAATCGGTTGAAAAAGCACCCTTGCGCAAGAAAATGGGCTTAGGGCGCGGGCTTGATGCATTGCTTGGCGAAGCTATTCGGGGAGATTCGACCCCAACCCCGACGCCGACAATAAATACCGTCAGTCAGGGCGTAGCGACCATAGCGGTGGCTAATATTCGTCCAAATCCCGAACAGCCGCGTCGTTACTTTTCAGACGATAAGCTGGACGAGCTAGCTGCCAGCATAAGTCGGCATGGCATTATCCAGCCAATCGTCGTTCGGCCACATGATGGTGGTTACCAAATAGTTGCTGGTGAGCGTCGCTGGCGTGCGGCCCAGCGTGCGCAAATACATGATATTCCCGCTATAATTCGCGACTTTGATGATGCGGAAACACTTGAAATTGCTTTGCTTGAAAATATCCAGCGGCAAGATCTCAATCCCATCGAAGAAGCCGAAGCCTACAAAAAGCTGACCGAAGTATTTGGTCACAGTGCTGCGGCGTTGGCGGAACTGGTCCACAAATCGCGCAGCCATGTAGCGAATATGATGCGCTTACTCGATCTGCCGCCTGCGATTCGTGATCTGGTAATCGAAGATAAGCTCAGCATGGGCCATGGACGTGCCTTGCTCGGGAGCGATGATGCCGTCCGACTGGCGATGGTCGTGATCAAGCAGGGACTTTCAGTCCGTGCGACAGAAGCCCTCGTAAAAAAGGGACGGTCTCCGAAAGCCGACGGACCAACCAGCAGCTTCGGCAACCCGGCCAACGCCGATATTCGGGCGGTCGAAACCCATCTCGGCGATCTGCTTGGCCTGAAGGTCAAGATCAATCAGCGGAGCGCGACTGGAGCTGGGTCGGTGACATTTGAATATGGCAGCCTCGACCAACTCGACATGCTTTGCCAGCGATTGACGGGCGAAAAATTCTAAAAAGACGGGTACCGCGTTTACGTGACTCGCGGGGCGCATTAATGAAGTTGGCTTGGTGGAACGTCTGAATCCTGCCGATTTTCTGTACCTCATATGAAAGTTAACCTTCTTCGGCAGCCTGTCGGGGTCACATATTGTTAACCATAAGGGACAGCAAAACCTTATGATTCGATGTGCATAAGCGGATGAGAATGCAGTGGGGCATTCCGAATCTGCTTTTTGTCACGAAGGACCAGTTTATGTTGAACAAGAAAATCGCTCTTTTGGG
>JBGSVG010000201.1:0-5358 GCA_041753095.1 Sphingorhabdus sp.
TGCCGGGAATGACGCCAATGCAACAGCACAGGCGCTCGGCAACAGTTTCAAAACTTATGGATTCGCAAAGGTCGTCGATCATGGCCTCGACCCGCAACTGGTCAAGGAGGCGTGGCGGCTGTCGAAAGCATTGTTCGACCAGCCAGAAGACGCCAAGCGCCGAGGCTATGATGCCCATATCGCCGGACAGCGGGGCTATACACCATTCAAGACCGAGATCGCGAAGGGTGCCGACCATCATGATCTGAAGGAATTCTGGCACGTCGGGCGGACCCTGCCTACCGGACATCCGCTCGAAGGACAGATGATGCCAAATATCTGGCCCGATTCGGTGCCGGGTTTCCGCGAAGTGTACGAGCAGCTTTATGCCGATTTTGATCGCGTCGGCGGTCGGATACTGTCTTATGTCGCCATCTATCTTGGCCTGTCTGCGGACTGGTTCGAAAACAAGATCAATGTCGGCAATTCAATTCTGCGCTTGCTGCATTATCCGCCGATTGCGGGTGACACCGAAGGCTGCATTCGTGCAGGCGCGCATGAGGATATCAATCTCATCACCTTGTTGCTTGGCGCCGAAGAGGCTGGCTTGCAGATACTGCGTCCCGATGGCAGTTGGATGGACGTTTCACCTGCAGAGGGCGGGCTTGCGATCAATGTCGGCGACATGCTGCAAAGGCTTTGCAACCATGTGCTGCCCTCAACGACGCATCGCGTGGTCAATCCCTCGGGCGAACGGTCGAAATTCAGCCGCTATTCGATGCCTTTTTTCCTGCACCTGAATTCGGACTATCCAATCGAAACATTGCCGCAATGTATTTCGGCCAAAAATCCGAACCGCTATCCGCAACCGATTCTCGCCGATGATTATTTGCGCGAACGGTTGATCGAGATTGGTTTGCTCAAGGTGTAACTGGCGCAAGCGGTTTGCGGCGCACCAAGAGGTTAATGACCTCCATAAATGTCTGTCGCGCGCCGAACCACATCATGGCGACGTAGGAGAGCCCGCCAACCGCTCCCAAGATGGCAAGGTGGATAAGCGCTGGCACCTGAGGCCACAACGCAGCCAATAGCGCCTTATCGGTAGCCCAAACCGTTGCAGCCATTGCGATGGCGGCTGCGAGGCCCGGCAGGACCGAGCCCGCAAGACCGGCCAAGGTGAAGCCGATATGCGGCCGCGCCTGATATATGGTGAAGGCCAGCAGAATCGGAAAAGCCACCAGCCAGCCCCAGGCAAGACCGTCTGCGCCATATTGCACCGCGAACAAGTAAACAGCTGGCATCAATATGGCGCCGAAGATCGAATTGCGGACGACGATATTGGGCAGACCCAAAGCATTCAGCGCAGGCGCGAACAATATGTGCAGCGTCATCACCGGCATCGCCAGCGCGAGTATGGCCACCAGCGGGGCGGCCTCAGACCATTTCGGACCCATGACGACATCGACCAGCGGCTGCGCGGTGACTGCCATACCTAAATAAAGCGGGCATGAGATCAGCATGATGAGTCGCACGGCTTTCAGGAAGCCTGACGACAATGCGGCGCGGTCATTCTGTAGCCGGGCATAAGCTGGAAATGCGACTTCATTCAAAGGCGGCACAAACTTTGCCGCGAATATCTGCGTGAGGAACAAAGCTTCGGCATATAGGCCGAGATGGTGATTGTCGAACGCACGGCCAGCGATGAAGATGTCCCCTTGGCTTTGGATAATCCAGAAACCATGTGCGACGAGCATCGCGGTTCCGAAACTGAAGATACCGCCAGCGCCTTTGAAGTTGAAACTTGGGCGCACCCAGAATCGGGTGGCAATCATCAGAGCGACCGCGCGGGTCCAGAAAATCGCAATCGGCGCAAACACCAACGTCCAGACGCCATAGCCCTGAAAAGCCATGCCCAATGCTACGGCAGCTCCAATGAAAGCGGAGGTCAGGTTCACGATGGCGGGCTTTTTGAAATCGAGATTTCGTGTCAGCATCGCCTCGGGCAGGATCAGGAACGGTGTCGACAGATATATAAGCGATTGCCAGCGGAGCATCTCTGCGATGACTGGTTCGCCATAATAAGCCGCCGCGAGCGGTGCGACCGCGAAGAACTGTATGGCCGCAAGTCCGGCATTCAAGAGAATCAGCATGCCGAATGCCTGCCTTATCCGAATCGGCTCTACCTTTTCCGACTGGATCAGCGCCGAAACAAAGCCATAACCGTTAAGGAAATTAAGGAATACCAGCACCACGGAGGTCATGGCGAACAGGCCATAATCGCTTGGTTCAAGGATTCGGATGACCGCGAGCGTCGATCCCCAGCTGATGAGTTGCGACAGGATCTGCGTGCCCGAACGCCAGAAAACCGCAGATTTCACGCGGCTCTGGAATTCTTCTCTGGCAACTTCGTTATTGAGGTCAGTCAAATCCATGGCAGCGGCTTATAGGCTGAAAAACTTACTAAAGCTTCCCACACGTCCACGCTAAATTGACAAGATTTACGCAAAAGCAGGATGGTATCTGTCCAGTTTGTCAATTTAGCGGACTCGCTCCCGTGCGGCTGTCCTCACTGCGCAGCGCGCTGCGGAGGATCCGCATATCGGGTCCGCCATTCACCGTCACCGCGCCGCCGCGCAGCACGCGGACCGTGGTGACGCCGTTGATCGCGCGCTCCATCGCAAGGTCGAACTGCCGCGCCCGCCCCATTTCGATCGCTGCGTCCCAGCTTGCTGCAAAGCTCTCCGCACCTGCGCGTTCGCGCAAATTATAGGCGGACTGCCGGCTCATCCCCACCGCCTTTGCCGCCTGCCCGACCGAGCCCATGACATGCAGCGCCAGGATAAACCGCTCCTGCTGCGCCGCCGTCCAACCATTAAAACGGCTTCGGTCAAGCGGCACGGGGGTGAAGGCGAGCAGGTCCTCGTCGGCGAGGAGCTGGGTGGGCGGGGGTGGTGAGGGTGAATCGGTCATTTATGCATTGGAACATAAATAGAACATGTAGGACAGGGGTTTTTTGCCCTGATCCTTTGGCCGAACGTCAGCTTTGCTGGGGGGAGCGGACTGTCCGGTATTGCCAATCGAATTAGAGAAAGCTGACGTACCCGTTTCGTCGCCCCGCGCTGTCAACCTAAAAACGTTAAAGCCCAGCTTAGCAATATGTTAGGAATGCAAACCAGATATACTGTCTCGAGATCGAGGTTTCCAAAGGGGAGTCGAACATGAAGTTGAGTATCGCATTGGCAATTTTGCTGATTGTGAGCCATGCGGCAACTTCTGTGGCAGCGCAGGCCCCTAGTCTGCCCGATGAAGAAGAAGGCCAAGTCTGCATATTGATCGCATATGGCTGGAATGGATCGCCAACTGAAATAAAGCATATCAAAGAAATCCCCGTCCCCGAGAGCTACAAGACCGGAAAGGGCGGCGCTTGCGGGGAACATGTCGACGCTAGCTATCTTGTCAAATGGCATTTGCGTTACGGCAACGAAGACACGGTCCAGCAGGCTCTGAGCTTTATCGAAAAACGGGACGGAGCATCTGATGCGATATCTGCGCAATTGGAGCGAGACCTTACGAGCGCCTTGGTTGAATTGGAAACTGAATTCGAGGTCGAAGACGAAAGAGAAGATTCGCGGATGGACGGTTCTCAACCTGAGAAACTGCGTTCATTCGTAGCGAACACTCCGGCGGTCAACAAATTGAGGCTCGTCAAAAACACACTGAATTCGGACCTGCTAAACCGCATTAACTTATACCTCAGCACCGCAGAAATATTCCGATCAAAACGCTTCGCGACAAAAGCCCGAAACATTTTTACGCAGTATCAAGCGATTGAAACAAGGCTGCTGCCAACGCGCGATGGTGGCCGACCGGATTTGGATACTTATGTGTCATCGGCGCTGGAGGTTGTTCAAGACAGTTCAAGCCGTGATCTGACCTCAATGGAAATCGACCTTCGGCTGGCAGTGCTGGAGGCGCAACTAACCCCTAGCGCTGAAACGTTTGAGAGCGCACGTAAGGCACTCAAACGCAGGCATCGACCAGCTTACGCCAATGCTCCAAAAGAGGCCTTCAGTGGCGGTGACGACTTTTGCGACCTTTACGAAGAGCGTCACCTCAACGATTGGGAGCGGGAAATCGCAATGGCGTGTAAAGAGGATGACGCATTCGTCCCCAAGGCAATGGCTTACGGATATGCTGACGCGATGCTGGCGATACTGACTGACAGTGACCAACGTGCATTCGGAAAGTGGGACTGGGAAGATTATGTAATCCTTCACCAAAAGGACATGATCTATAATACCGGGCAACGCAATTATATGACTGGCGATAATGAGAGGATTATCAATCTCAAACTGGCAGTAGCAGACCGGCATTTTGCAAAGTCCAAAGCGAAAGAAGGTGGACGGTGGTCTTACGAAGAAGCCTGGCGGTTGCTTGCCGAGCTTTCACCGCTCACCAATCCGTCGGAAAATCCCATCCGCTTTCGGCAAATCGCTGAACGGGCGATTGTTGTAGATGAAGTGATGCAAAATGAGGAAAAAGGCTGGCAAGAACAACATGCTCAACTGCTGGCATATTACCGCCTCAATCTGCAGAATCTTGACAAGCTTGCGGTTGGCGATGTTTCGTGACCCGTTGGTAATAGCCCAACTCTGTGTAAGGCAAGCGCGACATGTAATCTGCGGCGGGTTTTCCTGAAATAAAATGGATGAACGAACGACCGAAAAGTTGTCGATTACGGACTAATATGCACAGTGCCCAGACCCTCACTCGCTGCAGACGAACGCAGGATGATGTCCACGCCATAGCCAAGCCGCGCGAACATCCCGGTGAGTCTATCGACGGTAAAGCCCCGGAATTTGCCGTGCAGCATATTTGCCAGGTCCGGTTGGGCAATGCCCATCCGTACTGCCGCCTTGACCCGCTGCGCTCGACGAGGATGGCATCGACAATTTTTAATCACGCAGTGGCGCGGAGCGCGCGGAGGGGTTGGACTATGTCTCGGCGTAATCTGCGTCTCTGCGTGAACATCTTCCGAGCGCGCGGCTTGAAGGCAACCTCGGCCGTAATGATGGGTTTGGATCGAACCAAAGCGCGTGAATCAGCTTTAAAGCGGCTCCGATTCTCCGATCCACCCCTGATTCTGCGCTTTCCGAGGCACTTAAACCCAACGGAACCAACGACCCAACCGCCCGTTATCCCGTCTCAACCCACGGAAACGCTAGCAAATCCGCGGCACTGCATTTTTTTTGTAATAAAATTGCAAATGGCTGTTGACCGAATCCCGAAGTCGCTTTAGAGGCCCTCTCACCGGACGGGAAGCAAGCGTTTCTGCGGTTCGGTCGCCAACAAATAGGTCACCTACTCCTCTGGTAGCAA
>JBGSVG010000202.1:0-2449 GCA_041753095.1 Sphingorhabdus sp.
GCGTGCCATCGTTGCCGCAATGCTGATCGGGCGTGGCATTGCGAGATATTGGCTGGGCGACATGCCCATGAATTCCTGAAAATCGCGGTTGAAATGCGCCTGATCGAAATACTGGTCGTCAAGCGCCGCAGACCATTTGAGCTCGGGATCCATCATCACGCTGCCCAAAGTCCGCAAGAAGCGCTGTCTGCGGAGTAAGCGCTTGGGCGGAAAGCCGAAGATGCGACGGCACAGGCGCTCTAGCCGCTGCTGAACGACGCCGGTCGCTTCGGCCAGATCTGCCACGCTGCTGATATCCGGGTTGGCCAAGGCCTCATGGATATTCTCGATCTCGACTTCAAGTGGGTCAGCACCGGTGATGGCGCGAAGCAGCAGGTGATCAAACAATGCTGCCATTTCATCGGGGTCGGTCAGACCTTGCATTTCATCCCAGATCGATTGAAACAATCCGAACTCGGGTGTGCCTTCGATTTGTCCAACCTTGTTGGCCCACAGTTCGGCCGGGGACCCAATGAGACGATACCAACCGAGTGGCAAAAGACCGATGCCGACCAGACTGAGTTCCTGAAAGAATATGCGTGCGGCCTTCCCGGTCGGTCCGGTCATGTTGATATCAGGGGTCGGCAAGGGCGGTTCGCCAACAATGCTGCCGCGCGAGGACCCGGATAATGTGTAATGCGCGCTTGCCCATTCGGGGTGCAGCAAATCTTCCAGCTCGCCACTGTCACTTTTGAAATCGAAAAAATAATAGGTCGACACGTACCGCCGAAGCGCATGTGTAGGCAAAATGAAGCTGACGGGTGCGGCGGCGTTTAGTGCTGGCATGCAAGGGCCTCCAGCACGTCTTCCAACCGTGCCGGATCGCCCACAGCGATAACATGTCCGTCAGAACCCGCATGTAGCGGATCCCCTGTCCAGTCACTCATGATGCCACCCGATCCTATTATGACGGGTACTAAAGCAGCAAAATCGTGCAGCTTCAAGTCAGCTTCGACCACGATGTCGATATGGCCGCTGGCCAACAGTGCATAATTGTAACAATCGCCGCCGAACAGCATCCTTTTGTGCGCTGTCTTGGCCGCGAGCTCCATGAAATGGTCGCCATCATGCTGGCTGAAATATTGGGGCCCACTGGTGGCGAGTGATGCCAGAGAGAGGGAATTGCAACCTCTGGTGCTGACAGTCTTTCCATTGAGTGTTGTTGGATAACCGGTCGCGCCAATCCAGCGTTCATGATTGATGCACTGGTCGATTACCCCAAGCACTGGCCAGCCATCCTCTAGAAGCGCAATCAACGTCCCGAATATCGGGCGACCGGCCATGAAGCTGACTGTGCCATCGATGGGATCGACAATCCAGCTACGTCCCGATGTCCCCGGCTTTTCGCCATATTCCTCACCGATGATAGCATCTCGCGGGCATTCGGCGTCCAATATCCTACGGATGGCGGATTCGGCGGCGCGATCAGCTTCGGTGACAGGTGATGAATCCTGCTTCGTTTCATGATCGAACGTAGCGCGAAAAAAGGGACGGATAGCCGCGCCTGCTGCGTCCGCAAGCCTGTTCGCTAGTACAATATCGGCAGGAGTCATCAGTCGAACAGCGAGCTGACCGAGCTTTCGTCCGCAATCCGCTTGATTGCCTCACCCAGCAACGGCGCAATCGGCAGCTGCCGGATTTTTTCGCTATCCCGTGCGGCATCGGATGCGATGATCGAATCGGTAATAACAAGTTTTCGCAGCGAGGAGGCGTTGACTCGGTTCACGGCCTCGCCTGAAAGTACGCCGTGTGTGATGTACGCGACAACATCCGATGCGCCTGCGGCTTTCAAAGCATCCGCGGCGTTGCACAAAGTCCCGGCGCTGTCGGCGATATCATCGATCAGGACACAGAAGCGATCCTTGACATCGCCGATGATGTTCATGACCTCGGACACGCCTGCTTTTTCGCGCCGTTTGTCGACAATAGCGAGCGGCGCATCGTCAAGCCGTTTCGCCAATGCCCGGGCGCGAACCACGCCGCCGACGTCGGGTGAGACGACAGTGATATTCTTGTCCGGATGTCGCGACAATATATCGGCGCTCATCACCGGCGCACCGTAGAGATTGTCGGTAGGAATATCGAAGAAACCCTGGATTTGTCCGGCATGCAGGTCGACAGTTAGCACCCGGTCGGCACCAGCTTCGGTAATCAGGTTGGCGACGAGCTTTGCGGAAATCGGCGTGCGGGGGCCGGGCTTGCGGTCCTGCCGTGCGTAACCGAAATAGGGCAACACCGCTGTTATACGCTTCGCAGACGCGCGCCGCAGCGCGTCGATCATGATCAGCAGTTCCATCAGATTGTCGTTTGCCGGGTGACTGGTCGACTGGATAACAAACATATCCTCACCGCGAACATTTTCGTGGATTTCGACGAAGATTTCATTGTCAGCAAAACGGCGGACGCTGGC
>JBGSVG010000203.1:0-2189 GCA_041753095.1 Sphingorhabdus sp.
CGGTCCCGACGCCGGATTTGCGACGCTGTTCAAAGGCCGCTGGTGCATATTGACCCCGCCCGAAAACGCTCCGGAAGTCGCAGTCGAGCGACTTCGGACATTCTGGCAGCGGCTGGGTGCCGACGTCGAAATAATGGATGCACGCCACCATGACATGGTGCTCGCGGTGACGAGCCATTTACCGCATCTTATCGCTTATACCATCGTTGGCACCGCCGATGATCTGGAAGGCGTCACACAAAGCGAAGTCATCAAATATTCGGCAGGCGGCTTTCGCGACTTCACCCGCATTGCCGCGTCAGATCCTGTGATGTGGCGCGATGTGTTCCTGGCCAACATGGAAGCGGTGCTGGTAATGCTTCAGCGCTTTTCTGTGGATTTAAGCGTGTTGCTGCGCGCGATCCGTTTCGACAAGGGTGACGTGTTGGAGGCATTGTTCTCACGCACCCGTGCGATCAGGCGTTCGATTGTCGAACAGGGCCAGGACGACGATGCACCCGATTTCGGGCGCAAGCATTAGGTTGCAAGTCTCCGGTGCTATGAAGGAAAATTGCGTTTTCTGCGCGATGATGCCATAAATTGGTAGGGTGCAGACTGTCAGGTTTTGGCCGGGAAGCGACTACCGTTGGTGCCCGGAACGTGGCGGATCGATTCCGTCTCGTTCGCGCGACCTTGCAAGCAACAAAAGGCTCAGGCTAGCCACGGTCAGCAGGGCAAGCGTAAACACACTCCCTTCCGGTCCTTCCCCGGCACCATTGAGCCAGGCCGGCCCGACAGGCACCAATTTCACCACCAGTGCAGGCAGACCGGTGTCCAAACCCGTAATCGGCACATCAAAACCGGTGCCCCCAAACCAGTTCCAGCCGACGTGCCAGCCCATCACCCCCCAGATCGAATTCGAATAACGCACCCAGGCGCAGGCGAAAATCGCAAAGATGAAGGTCATGACCAACGGCATAAGCGTTGCTTCGGGCGAAAGGTGAACAAAGGTGAAAGCGGTGGACGACAATATGAAGGCGGCCGTCATGTTCCAACGCCGCATGACGGCCGAGAACAGCCAGCCGCGAAAAACAAACTCCTCCACGCTCGCTTGCACGACAAAGCCGGCGAGCAACAGGGCGATCCAGCCAAGCGCAGCAGGGCTGGCAAAGGCGGGAGCCAGATCAGCAACACGGTATCCGCCGGAAAGGGCTATCGCCGCTACGATCGCGCCCATCATCGCTATGCCAACGACTAGTCCGGTCAGGAACTTTTTGAGCTCCCCATCGCCGCAAATTCCGGCACTTGCGAGGCTTCGCTTCTCAACCCAGCGAATCCAGCCAGCTATCGCAAGCCCCAAGGCCCCGAACGAAACCAGCATCAGGAAAAAGCCGAAAGGCCCGCGGGGGGGGCCCATCGGCTCAGTAAAGCCGAGATATGCGAGTCCGAGATCGCCCGGCAACATGCTGATGACAAGAATGAAAATGCAGATAAAGGGGGCGGCGATACTCGGCGGTATCCAGCCCTTAGCCGGCTCGTCGGAAAAGATCATCTGTGTCATGCCGCCTGAGCTACCCGCTGGCAACGGACGGCTATAGAATGATCGTGCGGAACAAGTCCGAACGAAGCCATTGCTTCGGCGTGAGGCCAACGGTCTTACGGAATGTGCGACCAAAATGGCTCTGATCGGCAAAGCCAGCCCCATGGGCAGCATCGGCCAGCTTTGCGCCTTCTCGCAAGAGCCGTTTGGCGAGATCGATCCGCCGGTACTGCAGATAGCGATAGGGGCTGGTGCCAAGCAATGCCCGAAAATCACGCGAAAGCTGCCAGCGGTCGCAGTCGGCCACTTGTTCAAGTTCATCAAGTCGCGCACCGGAAACGACGGCCGAATCGAGAAATTCGCGCGCCCGCATCACGGCCGTTCGGTTGGCGGTCCTCACACTTGCCGCCTTGCCGGCCACGTCGTTCATGGCTTGCGCCAGATCGTAGAGAGCATCCTCATAGGCACCGGGATCTCCGACGCCCGCACAATCTATCACCATGCTCATGGCCGCGGCGATCACGGCGGGATTCGTCGAGACGCCATTGGACACAAACGGCAGCTCCGCGCCTCCAAGCACTGCCTGCACATGAGCTGGCGGAACATAGGCTGCCCAATAGCTGAAGCCAGCTCCATCGCGGCAATGCCCATCGTGTATTTCGTCAGGATG
>JBGSVG010000204.1:0-10168 GCA_041753095.1 Sphingorhabdus sp.
CGACATGGTGATGGCGGAGATTGGATCAGTCCGCGCCGCTATTGGCCGGATAGACGCTGGCCATTATGGCAAATGCCTGTCTTGTGGCGAGGAAATTGCGGCCGCCCGGCTGGCCGCCATGCCAGAGGCGACGCTCTGCACCGACTGCATGTAGGGGCATGGTCACCCAACTTTTCGTGTCGACTATCATGGTGTTGCTAACCGTGGTGATCCACGGCGGCGGGCTGGCGTTGCTTGGGCACAGCTTGCGCAGCGAAGTCCAGGTCGAGCGGGCGCATCATTTGCAAGCCATGTCGCTCCGCAAGATGCTGTTCACGCTAGCACTGGTGATTGGGCTGTTCACGCTGCACGGCGTCGAAATCTGGCTTTACGCGTTTTTGTATGAAGCTATTGGCGCGGTAGATAGCCTCGAAACCGCGGTCTATTTTTCAACAATCAGCTATGCCGGTATCGGCTTCGACGACCGCTATATCGAGCCCACATGGCGGCTGGTAGCGGCAATAGAGGGCATTAATGGCCTGCTGCTGCTCGGTTGGTCGACCGCGTTCTTCGTCACGATTGTTGCGCGGCTTGGCAGGAATTAGCTCAAAAAAAGCCGCCGAGGTTTGACACCCCGGCGGCTCTGTCACAGCGGACGTCACACCCGCTGCTAATGTGTCAGACTAGAAACGAACGCCTACGCCAACAACTGCCTGATGGCGGTCGATGTCGGTTTCCAGATCGAAGTCATTCTGTCCAATGTCGAGATTCTGGTAATTCGAATACCGATATTCGGCCTTGATGAAGCCGCTTGGTCCAAACAGGTTGAATTTCTGTTCGATACCGGCACCAACGCGATAACCGTCGGCGGTTACGCCATTGTTATAGATAGTGCCTGCACCATCGTTAAACCGGCCTTCGAATTTGGCATTGGTGTAGCCGCCCTTGGCATAGATCATCGTGGTAGGAGTAACAGCAACGCCGAGGCGCGCTCCGACGTAAAGATCGCGGTCTGTGTTCAGACGGAAGCTGTCGCCAGTGGTGACCAGGTCGTTTGCAGTACCCTTCACTTCGGAATCGGCAAATTCGCCTTCGATACCGGCAATCACGCCGCCAAGTTGAAAGTCGTAACCGCCGGAGACGCCGTACATGACATTGCCTTCGCCTTCGCTGACATCATCATATCCGACGAGGCCTTCGATGTGCGGGCCAGTGAAAGGTGCGCTTTCCTGAGCGAATGCGGGGGTAGCGAGTGCGGTGGAGAGGAGAGCCGCACCAATTAGAATCTTACGCATTTTGATATTCCATTTATTGTCAAACTGACGCCGTCATTGCGACGCCAATCAACAAACGAAATGGGTTCCCAATCCGTTTCATGAATATAAAACAACAAGCGCGTGTTACTTTATTGCCACAGTTTTTGCGATGAGCCGATGGAACTTGCCTGCAGACCGTTGTTTCTTCATGGAAACGAGATGACAGAAGCATCCCATCCAACCACCGCGTTCAAGATTCTGACTGGAGAACAGTGGAGCCTGTTCCAGGCCGATGGCATCTTCCATGGCGCGCCAGTCGACCTTGCAGATGGCTATATCCACCTGTCCACCGCCGATCAGGTACAGGGCACGCTCGACAAGCATTTTGCTGGCCAAAAGGATCTGATCATTGCCGAAGTCGATTTGGCGATGCTGGACGGCGTGATTAAGTGGGAAGTGTCGCGCGGTGGAGCTTTGTTTCCGCATATCTATGGCGCTTTGCCGATGGCAGCCATAGTTTCTGCGAAACCCCAACCACTGTTTACGCCGTGAACGGATCGGCCTAAGGCAGCGGCATGGCCGACCTATATCTTAAAGCACTTGAATCTGAACGCCGAAGCCTTTGGGCCACCGCGCGCTTGAAGGGACTGCCGAAAGATTCTGCCGAGCGGCTTCGTATCGTTGCACTCGATGCCGATATTGCGGCGCACAAGGCGAAAGCCAAGACGCAAAAATAGGCCCGCCCTCCGGTTGGGGAGAACGGGCCCTTCCGCTCCTTAGGACGTTCCGGAATGAACGCCTTGGAGAAAACTATTCAACCGGCGTGAACTGCTGATCGCGTGGTTTGTTGCCATGCTCATCTAGGTCTTCCGGCTCCATGCCGCTTTGTCCGAGCATCTCGGTTTCGTCATCGTCATTTCGTTCATCGCGATAGGCGTCCATGTCGATCTGGCCGCTGCGCTCCATCTGGTTCATGTGATCGACAACGTCCTGAGCGTCATCCGCCCCGAGCTGAGCAGGGTTGGGATGACCGCCATGTTCGCTTTCCTGGCCTAAAGGAGGGCTGGACTCACTGCGCATGGCGTCACCGGCAACGGTCTGCGCTTGCGCCGGTTCGTCATCCTGTTCCGCGTTGTCGTTCTCCGGGGCATCCTGCGAACGGTTCAGGGGCCTCTCATCTGCATGGTCGTTGTCGATGTCGGCACCGGTTGCAGTGATCGCTGCATCTTCAGCATTTTCATTCGCAGCAGCGTCGGTCGCGGGTGGGCTTTTATCTTGCTGGGTCATGGGGCATCCTTTCCGGAAGGTAGGAACGGCAAACGCGGAAGTGGAGGCGCTGTTCCTTGCTTGCGGTCAACCGTGCCAGCTGAAGTGCAAACGACTTTCGGAGACTGCTAATCCGTCTGCGTCAAAGCTGCGCTCGATAATCTGCCCCAGACCCTCGTTATCGACTGCAATGACGGTGCTACAACGCGTGCCATAGACCGGGCTCTTAATAAAAATCGGATGGGCATCGCGATCCGGCAGGCTTTCGTCGGCAAGGCACTCCAACAGTTGCTCCGGTTGGTCCGCAGCTCCCTTCAGCCAGTCGGCCATCATCGAATTCAACCTGTCCTTGCGCGGCCAGTGCTCGTTCGCGATGGCATTGGACAGGCCGTGGATACCCGCGGCCAGAGGTTCACGGACGTCGCCCGGCCGGTTGGCTAGATATTCGAGACTATCGGCATCTCCAATGACGAGGTTGAACGGGTTAAATGCATCCAGCCTATCCGGCACGGTCCCGCGCTCCAACCAGTCGCTTACCAATGCACCGCGGGACGCCTTGGCTGGGTCTGGCCCTTCGGGATTGCGGATGTTGGTCACGACTGCGAACCGACCTGCCTTGCTCACGCCTATCCAAGTCCCGCCAGAGACCAGATCGCGACCTGCAATTATATCCGGCGAATCCTCCCAATGCGCGAGCGGAGCAGAGGCGCGGGCGTGATATTCATCGCGGTTACCCGCAACCACCAGCCGCCACCGGGGGTGCGCGGCCCAGGCAATCGCGACTACGCACATATCGCAAGCGCGCCTGCATATGGCGCAACCAACAAAGACGCCTCTTTCCAGTCCGCGGTCAACCAGCGCTGCTGTTGCGCTTCGTCGAGAATAACCGGCATGCTGCTCGCCCCCTTATCCTTCGCTTCACCCGTGGCGTCGCTCGATACTATCGCGAAAACCGGCATATCGGTCAAATCGCGCCAAATACCGGCCATTGCGAACAAAGGCTGATCGGGAAGCGCGAAAGCGTGTTCCCTGCCCTTAGCGCGTAACAGGAAGGCGGTGGCCGGAACGAGGCAACGCAGTTCGCTATGCCGCAAATTGCCGATCCAGAACGGACTTTCGACGTTGCGGACCGTCGGCACCCAGTTCACTTCACCATTTGGCGCAATGCCATCGGGCGCAGGATAGCCCCAGACCATCGGGCGGACGACACGTTGCTGCGTCCTTTGCGACCGGACGATCACTGGCGCGAACTCGCCGGGATGCAAATTGCCACCTCCCCAAGGGTCAGGCCCTTGATGCGCGTCGAACGTGAGCGCAATATCCTGAGAGGGCGTGTCCAGCCGATAACAACGGGTCATCGCCCGTTGATGCACGCGCATCGCAAAATCTGCAACTCAGGTGAATTCAGGGAACAAGGTCCGCCTCATTTTGACGGGATCAATCCCGTAATGCGCAGCAACGGCATCACTCGCAAATTGTTCAAACCGCATCGTCGGCTTCAGATCACGCCCTTCATATAGCTTCGGCGCTGCGAGCCCCGGCCAGTCGACGGCCACCTTGCCGCCATTTGCCAGCGCGCCACCGAACAACATCGCCGCGCTGGCAGTGCCATGATCGGTGCCGCCGGTTCCGTTGAAGGCGACGGTGCGACCGAATTCGGTTGCGACCATCACCAGCGTGTCGCTCCATTCCGCACCCAGATTATCGCGAAGCGCGCCAATCAGCGCATCGAGTTGTTTCAAACCTGCGGTCAACCGCCCCTTCTGCTGGAAATGTGTATCCCACCCGTTGGTTTCGAGCATCACGATCCGTGCACCATTAGCGCCAGCCATCAAACCCGCCGCCATTTGGCCGAGCGCGGCGCCACCCTTCAATGCCTGATCGGCGGGCGCACCGGCCATGGCCTCTGCGGCCTGTGCACCACTCCAGAGCTGGGCAAGCTGCTGGTCTTCCGCATAAAGACTGGTGAGCCGCTGCATCAAATCTGCGTTGGCATCAGGCAGCCGTGATGGCGCATAGCTGTTCGCTGTGATGGGTCCGCGCAATGCCAGCGGCACAGCAGGCGCCACCGCCATTGCCTTGGCTTCGTCTTTAGGCAGAATGGTTAGCAAGCGCCCTAACCAGCCGTCGTCGCTACCATATGGTCGTCCGGCGCCCGTTTCGAGCATGTTCTGCGCGTCGAAATGCGAGCGCTCGCGATAGCCGGATGCAATCGCGTGGGCAAAACTTGCCTGTTTTGCCGAAAACAGCTTGGCGCTCTCAGGCATGGCAGCATGGAGCGTGAAGAGGCTATCGAGCTTTGTTCCCGTAAGCGCGTCGGACGCTTCATCACCGCGTGCGCGCAGAAAGTCAGGATCGCCGGTGGGCGCTAGCGTCGCCAAGCCATCGGCGGCACCGCGCTGGATGATGAAAACGAGTTTCTTGTTCGTGGCAGGCGCTGCCCATGCCAGCCCCGGCAGCGAAGTAAGCGCAATCCCGGTAAGACCCGATGCGACGAAAAAGCGGCGGTTCAGCATATCCCTATCTCCGCAAAAATTCAGGTGAGAGCAGCATGAGCGCAAGTCCCTGCGACGGGCTTTCCGCTCTCGCTATGCTTTCGGTTGTCGTCTTTCCCAACTGCCCGGCGAGCACGCGCGGCGCGAGCGTCCGGGCGTCGACGCGATTAGCGCTACGCTCGGCAAGGCGGCTGGCGATTTCCACGCGCCGCATCAACGCCGCCCCGCCAGCCCAGTTCTCGGCGGTGTCAGCATAGCCGGCCGGAGAACCGGGTTTCCAGATGGGCTGACCCAATTGATTGAACATCGCCACCGACTGCCGGTTGCGGGTGGACATTTCGCGCACGTCCAGCGCCCGCAGGCTGGATATGACCCAGTCCCAAGGCGACTTGAACTTCGCTGGCTGCGGCGCCCATGCTTCCGGCGAGTCAATGAGCGCGCGGTATATCGTAGGCAAATCGCCGCCGCTTTGCAGAAATGCCTTTTCGAGGCGGGCCACCAGTAAAGGCGGTGGTACATCGGCAACAAAATGCGCCGCCAATTTGGTTGCAATATGCTTGGCGGTCGCCGGATGTGTCGCGATATCGGCAAATATCGCTTTCGCTTGCGCAGCACCCCGCTCGCCATAAACTTTGCCCATAATCCGCCGGTCGCCAGGTTCGTGGATCGGTTCGAAAAACAGGCTGTCCCCGGGTTTGCCATTCTGCAGCAGCAGTCGCTGCACCGGGCCTTTGGTCATGCCGCCGACTGTATACCCTGTCAACGCGCGGGCAAATTCGGTCACATCGGCCTGGGTATAGGCGGTGCGGACGCCCAAAGTGTGCAGCTCCAATATCTCACGGGCGAGATTCTCGTTCAGGCCAAGTTCCTTGTTTCGCCGCGCAGCAATCCGGGCGGCCAGCGGACTATTGGGTCCAATCGATTGCGCCTGATCGAGATAGAGCAGCATCGCAGGGTGCGTGACCGCCGCAATCAGAAGGTCGGAGAATTTGCCCATGACGTTGGGCCGGATTGCGTTGAATTCGAAATCGCCGCCCAACGCCAGAACTGGCAATTTGTCGATGGAGACCGCAAAATGATTGCTCCAGAAATGCACCAAGCGCTCGGCGAATGGGGTATCGCTGGCGAGCGCGGCATCGACTCTGGCATCCGCCGCCGCAACATAACGCACACGCAAATTGTTGACGACTTTCTCGATTTTGGCGGGATCGATTGCTTCCTGATCGGACTGCATCGCCGCCGCCTTCTTGGCTTCGCGCCGGTCTTTCCGGTCGAGCTGATATTCGCGAAATTCCGCAGCAATTTCGGCACGGGCCGGTTGCCCGGCCAGTTCAGGCGGAGATGGCTCAAAACTGGATATCTGGTTTTTCAGCCAAGAGCGTGGGTTAGCTATCCCGGCTTCGGTCGGTCTGGCACCAAGGCCAAAACGGTTGGCAGCTATTGCGGCTTCGACTGTCATGTTCACTCCCGAACATTTGGGCGAACAGCCCGGCACTCGATGGCAATGCTACGCGCACCGCCTCACAACGCAACTTTGAAAGTGTATGAAAATGTCGCAAACGCTGAAGTGGCGTTACAGCGCCTTTTCATAGATGCGGTATATCTTGTTGATTTTCCCGTTAATCGCTTCGCCGACCGACTTCATTGGCCCATTGTCATCCAGCACCCAACCAAATTCGCCCCGCACAGCGCCGAACTTTGCAACCGAATCCTGACGGATCAGTTCAACCAGCATGAAGGCCAGCTGGCTTGCCATACGGGTTGACTGAAACTTTTTGAGCACGCCCATTAACGGTACACGCATTGTCCGCACAGAGGGCTTGCGCAACCACCACAATAGCTTTGCCCAATTGAATGGGAGCAATGACCCGCCAAAACCCGCAATTTTCTCGTTCAAATCTGGCAGCGTCATCATGAAGGCAACAGGCTCGCCATCGACTTCGGCGATCCGGATCAGATCTTCATACACGATCGGTTTGAGCTTCTTTCCGGCATAGGCAATCTCGGCATCAGTGAACGGCACAAAACCCCAATTATCGCTCCATGCGTCGTTGAGGATATTGAGTATCAGCTCAGCTTCATCGTTGAACTTACTCTTATCGACGCGGCGGATGACGATGCGATCATTGCGTTCACCCGATGCCACAATACGCTCTACCAATGGAGGGAACGGCACATCGATGGGAATCGCGTAGGTATACAGGTCTTTGACACCTATGTAGCCTGCTCCTTCAACCCAGCTCTGATAGGCCGGCTGATGATGCCCCATCATCACGGTCGGCGGATGATCAAACCCCTCGACCAGCAACCCCGGCTCGTCCCACATCGCAAGGCTGATCGGTCCCATTGACCGGGTCATGCCTTTGGCGCGGAGCGCGTCTTCAGCCCGGGCAATGAGCGCGGCGGCCACGGCTCCATCCTCGGCCTCGAACATCCCCCAATTGCCGCACCCAGGACCCATTCCCTGCTCTGGTGGCTGCTTTAGCGCCAGATGGTCGATATGCGCGGAAATACGCCCGACCACTTGCCCGCCCCGCTCAGCCAGAAAAAACTCCGCCTCGCCATGTTCGAACCACGGGTTTTTTCCCGGTGTAATCAGACCATGGACCTCGTCCTTCAACGGCGGAACCCAATTGGGATCGTTGGCATACAGGCGAAATGGCAGGTCCACGAACGCCTTTTTGTCGGCTTTGGTGAGCGCAGGCCGGATGACGATGTCGGTCATTTTAATCCTTATTCTTCAGTGCGGACCAGCACCGTCTCGCCAATCAGCAGGAACAGCAGGAACGGACCCCAAGCCGCAATCCACGGCGGGTAAGCTCCCAGATTCCCCATCGCGAGCGCGAAGTTGTCGGCGACAAAATAGGTAAAACCAAGCGCCATTCCGATTACGGCACGCAAGAATAAAGCTCCCGAACGCGCCAGACCGAACGCCGCCACCGCCGCCAGCAGAGGCATCAGCAACGTCGAAAGCGGCGCCGACAATTTATGCCACAATATTCCTTCGAGATTATCGGTTCGCCGCCCTGCGGCCTTCAAATCGTTGATTGCCCCCATCAGCGGCAGAAAGCCCAGACTGTCGCCGTCGACTTTCACATAATTGAACCGGTCAGGGGAAATTCCCTTGCCAATTACCAAGCCTTCAAAGGTCTTCTGTTCGGTTGTTGCAACATCGAAGGATTTCACATTTTTCAGCTGCCAGCCTTCGCCGGTATAGCGCGCTTCCTGCGCCTTTATCACCTGACGCAACCCGCCATTGGCGCGCAGATACAGGCTGACATTGCCAAGCAGCGTTGCATTGCCCGTACCGGTCACGGTGCCCGCATTGATTAGATCCTGCCCCTCGCGCACCCACACATTCGTCTTCACACCAGTATCGGGCGGCACTGTACCATATTCGGCTTCCTGCCAGACCTTCAAACGCGCGGTGTTGGGCGCGACCACCGTATCGTTGAAAGCAAAGGAAAGGATCGCGACACCCAGGCTGGCGACAAACATCGGCGCCAAAATCTGGTGGGCCGACAGACCAGCCGCTTTCATCGCGATGACTTCGCTATTCTGGCTAAGCGCCGCAAATGTAATCAGAGTGCCGAGCAAGACAGAAAAGGGCAGAAACCGGGCAATAATCTGTGGTGCACGCATGCTGACATAACGCAAGACATCACCCTGATCATTGCCCGGAACCGACAATATCTTGCCGCTCTCGCCGAGCAGGTCGAGCGTCATCAGCACCAGCACAAGCATGGCCAACACAGCAAGGCTGCGAATAACGAACAGCCGGGCCATGTACCATGTGATGTTTTTGGAAGGGAAAAAATGCATTATTGCGCGTCCTGACCGGGCATGCCGATGGTCGCCAGCCGCGATTTGCGGCCAAAGCGGAACAGCTTGCGTATCGACTTGCCAGCCTTGTCGGCGAACACCTCAAGCGCGCCAATCGGCTGCCCCCCGGGTACATGCGCGATGACGTGGTACATCCACAATATCAGGCCCGCAAAACACAGGAACGGCACCCATAAAGCAATGAACGGGTCGACAATGCCCATGCCGCCAACGCCTTCTGCATATTCGTTGATCTTGTGATAAGTAACCACCATCACAATCGAAAGGAACACACCCAAAGCCGAGGTCGACCTTTTGGGCGGAATGGCGAGCGCAAGCGCAAGGAACGGCAGCAGCAGCATCATCGCCACCTCGACGAGCCGGAAATGGAAGTTGGCCCACGCCTGATTGCGCTCCACGGCCGGCCTTCCTGAATCGCCACCGATCTTTACCAGTTCGGTAAGCAGATACTCCCTATCCTTGCCGCCGCGGGTCCGGAAATTTTCGATTTGCGGCAGCGGAATCGGCACATCATGGCTGGTGAAGCTCAAAACGCGTGGCGTTTTGAAAGTCGGTGCATCGTGCACCAGTGTCCCTTTTTCCAAACGCAGCAATATCGTGTCGGGATCGTCGGTACGCAGGAACTGACCTTCTTCCGCGGTTACCGCAATGGATTGGCCGCCATTGCTCTGTGCATAGACAAACATGCCCGATAGCTCATTGCCATTATTCCGGCTCTCATCGATCCGGACGGTCAAATTTTTGCCCACATTGTTAAACTCGCCGACACGGACCTTCGCCCCGAACGCTCCGGACCGGAGCTCGAAACGCAGCTCTTCGTACAAATAACGCGCGCTCGGCTGAATATAGGCGACTATGGCAAAGTTGACAGCCGCGAGCGTAATCGCAAACAGGAACGGCACCCGGAGCAGCCGGAAATAGCTCATTCCGACGGCACGAAAAATGTCGAGTTCCGAAGAGGTTGCAAGGCGCCGGAAGGCCAGCAAGATACCCAGCAACAGGCCGATCGGAATGCCAAGCGACAGATATTCCGGAATGAGATTGGCGAGCATGCGCCAGACGACGCTCACAGGTCCGCCCTCTGCTGCAACAAAATCGAACAGATTGAGCATCTTTTCGAGCAGCAGCAACGACGCTGCAATCGCGAGCGTCGCGAGCAGCGGCAGCAATACAAGCTTGAAGATGTAACGGTCGGTGGCAGTGATAAATTTCAACTTATGGTCGCCCTGTCACCCTAATTTGGCCGCAAACTCACCCGATAGACGCTTACAGGTTCAGGGGCAATATCGATGGCACCGACAAAGTGACGATGCCGGAAATAGCGTTCCA
>JBGSVG010000205.1:0-3908 GCA_041753095.1 Sphingorhabdus sp.
GTTGGTGTCATCCTCGAATTGTCCGCCGACATAGCGCGCGTTTACGTTCGCGCTGAACGCTCCGCGGTCATAACTTGCGCTGACATTAGCAAAATGGCGAGGCACTTGTGCCGGTCGCAATCCGTCGAGCGCCACTGCCGATCCCGATGCTTCAACCTTGGCATCAACATAAGCATAGCCAGCGCGCAGCGTGAATTCATCCACCGCATAAGAGGCGTCAAGTTCGACACCCTTGCTATCAATAGCATCCAAATTCTGCCGCTGACGGTAAACGCCCCCCGCTGCCACAAAACCAACACCCGGGAAATTTGCTGGCCCCACACCCAGCCCAACATTCGCAATGGCGTTGTCCAGCTTATTGGCAAAGGCAGTCACACCAAATTGAAAGTCACCACTTTCGATATCCACGCCGATTTCCGCGCCCTTCAATCGCTCGGGCGCGAGCAATTCATTGGCCGCAGTCGCGTCGGCACCAACCCGAAATGGCCGGTACAATTCGTTGAGCGTCGGTAAGCGCCACCCCAAATATGCCGCCCCGCGCAGCTTGAACACATCGCTCGTCTGATAGGCAAAACCCGCCCTCCCCGTGCCTTCCCAGCCTGAGCGGTCGGCGAACACATCGTCGGAGCGAACTGTGCTGCCGATGTTCACTTCCTTGCGGAAGCCACCCGCAATGCTCCAATGGTCAGCGCGTGCGCCAGCGGTCAGGGTCAATTGCTCGACCGGTTCGAAACTCGCTTCGGCAAACAGGCCGAATGTGTCGCTTTCGCCTCCGGCGCGGCGGCTACGTCCCGGTATCAGACCGGTAAAAAAGAAATTCTCGCTGGTCTCACCGATGGTGCGACGCCAATCGCTGCCGATGCGCAGTTCGGCTTTGTCGCCAAGCGGTGGCCGGACTTCGACGCGCGCGCCTAAACCAGTCGAGGGCACAGAAAACTGATCGAGCGTCAAGCTGATTGAATTGCGGCCAGCGCCAATCGCGCCGAATCTGTTAGCAAATTCGCGGATTTGGACATAGCCAAGCGCGCTCCACTGCCAGCCGCCAGGGTTGCGATTGACGAGCCGAAGGCTCGCATCGACGCCGCTGTTCTGGTTGTCCGAAAAATCAAAGCCGCGGTCGCGTTCGTCGGTGAAGGCGCGAATGCCAGCTTGGAGGTCGGTGTTGTCAGACAGCGGTGCGACCGCCCGAATGGCAATGCCGCCTTGTTCATAAGGCGCGGGGCGGTCGACCATTCCGCGCTGGGCTTTGAGGATTGGGGTGAACCCGTCACCTCGCGCATAGCTGCCCGAAACCGAAATGCTGCCATCGCCAAGCTTGCGCAGCAAGGAGGCTTTGGCATCGAGACTGTCGCGGCTGCCATAGGCAAGGCTGGCGCTCAGCTGGTCGACATTCTGTTTGCTATCAAGTTCGATAACACCGGCGAGCGCCCCCGCACCCGAGGCAACTTGCCCAGCGCCGCGACGCACACGGATGCTGGCAAGGTTAAGCGCATCATAGCCCGGCCAGCTAATCCAGCCGCCAAAAGGGTCGGCCTGCGGCACGTCGTCGAGGACCAGAATTGCGCGCGACGACGCGTTGCCACCCAAGCCCCGAAGCGTGACGCCTTGGCTCGTCGGATTGGCGGACCGTGCGTCGGAACGGCGGAATTGTTGGAGGCCGGGGACTTGCGCAAGGTCTCGTTCGAACCGCGATTGTTCAAGCGAAACGCTAATAATTGCTTCTGTTCGTTCAGTTGCAGCGGTGTCAAGGTTGCCCGTCACAACAATTGTAGTGCACTTCAGAACAATTTCGAAGTCAGGCGGCACCAATCCTGAAGATTCACAACCGTCGCTTATACGGCTCTGCGCCAAAACAGGCGTCGTCACCGCAAGCAAGGGCAATCCAAGTATTGATACCCATCTCATTTGTTCGGATTCACCGCATCGGGATGCGCTGCCTTGAAGGCGGGCATTACCGTCAAAGCTGCGTCAATCCGCAGCAGCTTCGGAAAAGCGTCCAACGGCGTATCAAACCGTCGCGCATTGGCCATTTGCGGCACAAGGCACACATCTGCCAAATCGGGTAAATCGCTACCGAACAATCCATCTTCAGGCGCCATCGCCTCAAGCGCAGTAAAGCCTTCGAGTATCCAGTGGCGGTACCAATTGTCGGTTGCCGCTTGATCGTGGCCCAAAACATCTTTCAAATATTTCAGGATACGCAGGTTGTTCACCGGATGAATATCAGCCGCAATCACCAGCGCCTGCGCCAATGTCTTGGCACGCATCGCTGGATCGGAAGGAACCATCTTCGGGTCATGATAATTTGCATCGAGATAGTCGATAATCGCAAGACTTTGAGTTAGGTCATGGCCGTCAATCGACAGCATCGGCACGAAACCTTGCGGATTGCGTGCGACATAATCGGCGGCCTTATGGTCGCCTTCAAGCAGGCTGGTCGGAACCGTTTTGTAGGCGACGCCTTTCAAGTTGAGCACAATGCGCACGCGGTAGCTCGCCGAGGAGCGCCAATAATCGTAGAGTATGATTTCGTTCATGTTGAGCGGGTTAGCAGGACGTCATAAAAAGGCAAAAAGTTTGCGGCGTAACAATCGGATGCTAAAGTCCGATCACCGCATGTGAGGAGTGTTTATGTTGTTAGCCCGAGTTTCCACCGCATTGGTCGCCGCGACATTGCTAGCCACGTCGGTCCAGGCTGCCGCGCCTGTGACGGGTCGCTGGGTAACGCAAAGCAAAGACGGCGTTGTCGAAATCTATGAATGCGGTGCGACGATTTGCGGCAAGCTTGCCAAGTTCCTCGTCCCGCCGCCTAATGGTGTTGGCCAGAAAGACGTCAACAATCCGGACAAAGCGCTTCGCAATCGAACGCTCCTTGGCATGAATATTCTGACCGGGTTCAAAGCCGCGGGCAATGAATGGAAGGGCCAGATTTACGATCCTAAATCGGGCAAAACCTATCGTTCGATCGTGTACAAAGGCAAATCTGGCAATCTTGTCGTCAAGGGCTGCATCGGTCCCTTCTGTCAGGCGCAGACATGGACGGCGGCGCGGTGAACCTGCTTGGGCCGCACGCGCGGTACAGCCGCATATAGGTTTTGAATTCCTCGGGCTCTTCGCGCCAATGGCCCAGTTCGTAAAGTTCAATCAGCGATAACCGTAACAATTCGCGCATAGCTTTTATTTCGCTCGCGGTTCCGAATGCCAGTTTCGCAGTGAGTTGCTCGCTACGATGCCTAAGCCTCGCCAATGCCGTTATCACCATATCGCCCCTTTGGGAGCCTAAACGGCAAAACCCGGCGTACGTTTAGGCGCGCAGTTTCCAGCCGGAACGGAGCACCAGATAACACACCGTTCCCAGAGCGATATTGATGCCCAAAAGTAACAACGCACCAAACACTACCGGGCTGTCGGCGCTGCCGATAAAGCCATAACGGAAGCCTGAAATCGCATAGAAAAATGGGTTGGCATGGCTGATTGCCTGAAATGTGGGGGCCAGTTTATCGACTGAATAGAAAGTCCCCGACAACAATGCCGCGGGCGCAACGACGAAGTTAGTAACGGCAGCGGCGTGGTCAAATTTTTCTGCCCAAATCGAGGTCGACACGCCCATGAGCGCGAGCAGCGTTGAACCCATCAAGCCAAACCACAAAACGGCCCACAGATGCACTGGCGTGACATTGACATCAGGCCAGATTGCCATTGCGAGCCAGATCGTGCCGCCCACCAGAAAAGCCCGCGTAACCGCCGCACCTGTAAGCGCAGCCAGCACCTCAGCGTTGGAAAGCGGCGGCATCAGGTAATCAACGATAGTTCCCTGAATCTTGCCGACCAGCAGCGAGAAGCTCGAATTGGCAAACGCGTTCTGCATCATGCCCATGATGATGAGCCCTGGCGCGATGAAATCGGCG
>JBGSVG010000206.1:0-1718 GCA_041753095.1 Sphingorhabdus sp.
CAAAATCCGGAAGCAGTTGAGCGGGGGATCAACCCGTTCGACCATGGAGGCCTGCATACCGATATGTGGAAAACCGAGGGGTTGAAGCAGGCTCTCGACCATTATGGTTTTGATGTCGCATTTGGTGGCGCGCGGCGCGACGAGGAAAAGAGTCGCGCTAAAGAACGTATGTTCAGCTTTCGTAGTGCTAATCACCGGTGGGATCCCAAGAACCAGCGCCCCGAGCTTTGGAATCTTTACAATGCGAAAAAGGCAAAAGGCGAAAGCATCCGGGTGTTTCCGATCTCGAACTGGACCGAACTCGATATCTGGCAATATATCCATCTCAATGAAATCGAGATCGTTCCGCTCTATTTCAGTGCACCGCGGCCCACAATAGAACGCGATGGCATGTTGCTGATGGTCGATGATAATCGTTTCCGGCTGAACGATGGCGAAGTGCCGGTCGAGCGGTCGATCCGGTTCCGGACACTGGGCTGTTATCCGCTGACGGGGGCTGTAGAGAGCACAGCGACAACGTTGCCGCAGATTATTCAGGAAATGCTGTTGACCACCACGTCGGAACGGCAGGGCCGTGCGATTGACCATGACCAAGCGGCCAGCATGGAGAAGAAGAAGCAGGAGGGCTATTTCTAATGTCCTCCGTTTATGAAACCGACGCCCTCATAGCATCGGACATTGATGCGTATCTTGAGGCACATCAGCATAAGTCCCTGCTGCGTTTCATCACCTGCGGGTCAGTTGACGATGGAAAATCTACTTTAATTGGTAGGTTACTTTACGATTCTAAGATGATTTTTGAAGATCAGCTCGCAGCGTTGGAATCCGACAGCAAGCGCGTTGGCACGCAGGGGCAGGACATTGATTTCGCATTGCTCGTCGACGGCTTGGCGGCAGAGCGCGAGCAAGGTATCACCATTGATGTCGCCTACCGCTTCTTCAGCACTGAAAAGCGCAAATTCATCGTCGCTGACACGCCCGGGCATGAGCAATATACCCGTAACATGGTCACCGGCGCATCAACAGCCGATCTTGCTATCATTCTGATAGATGCGCGCAAAGGCGTCCTTACCCAGACCAAACGGCACAGCTATCTCGCGCATCTGATCGGCATCAAGAGCATAATCCTCGCGATCAACAAGATGGACCTCGTCGACTATGATGTCTTGCGGTACGATCACATCGTCGAGGATTACCGATGCTTTGCCCGTGATATTGGTATCGACAGCTTTACCGCGATCCCGATTTCGGGGTTCAAGGGCGATAATATCACAACCTTGTCCCCCAATACGCCCTGGTACAAAGGCACGACGCTCATCGATCTTCTCGAAAGCGTTGAACTTGACATAACTAGCGACCAACAAAAGCCATTTCGCCTGCCAGTGCAGTGGGTGAACCGGCCAAATCTGGATTTCAGGGGTTTTGCCGGACAAATCGCGAGCGGCGCGGTGTGTGTCGGCGATGACGTGCGCATATTACCAAGCGGCAAGACCTCGACCGTCTCGCGCATCGTTACTCTGGATGGCGATCTGGATGAAGCCGTCGCCGGACAGTCTGTGACGCTCTGCCTTGCGGATGAAGTCGATTGTTCGCGTGGCGACGTGATTGCCATCAGCGAAAGTCCGCCGCAGGCTGCGGATCAGTTCGAAGCGAACCTGGTCTGGATGGCAGACGAGGCGATGATACCCGGGCGGGCATATTGGTTAAAGCTCGGCACA
>JBGSVG010000207.1:0-2964 GCA_041753095.1 Sphingorhabdus sp.
CGGCAGTTGCGCCATTATGAACATCCAGCCATCAGCGGCACGAAACATCTGGCTCGGCGTTGCCGAAGGATGCGCGCTATGGGGAGCGCGCGTGGTTACATCACCATTGTTCATGTACCAGATTGCTGGATAGCTGAGTTGGTGCAGCGCAGCCGAAAGCAGGTCGACATCGACATCGCAGCCTTCGCCGGTACGTTGTGCGTCAAGCAAAGCAGCGAGGAGACCAACGGCCATTTGCGTGCCAGTCATGAAATCCACCATCGACAGGCCGAAACGGGCGGGCGGGCCGTCCGGTTCACCGGTAAGCCAGCAAAACCCGGCTTCGGCCTGCATCAGATAATCATATCCAGGCCACTTTGAACGAACGTTATCGCGACCATATGCCGAAATATGCGCACAGATGATCGCGGGGTTTACGGCCTTAAGTGCGTCATATGTAAGTCCTACTTTAGCGGGAACATCGCCGCGCAGATTGTTGGCAACGACATGCGCATCCGCAACCAGCCGGTGCAATACCTCCTGCCCTTCATCGGTTCCGAGATCGAGCGTCAGGGAACGCTTGTTAAGATTGAAGCTCTGGAAATACAGACTCTCGCCTTCGCGCAGCCAGTGCGGGCCGACATGGCGCGCGGTGTCACCACCTTTTGGCGGTTCGATTTTGATAACGTCAGCGCCCAGCTGAGCCAGGAACATGGTGCCATACGGTCCTGCACCATATTGTTCCGCGCTAATTACGCGAAATCCTTTGAGTGGAAGGCGCTGGCTCACGCAGGATTGGCCTTGATCCATTGCTTCGAAATGATGATGCGCTGCATCTCGTTGGTGCCCTCGCCAATGCACATCAGCATAGAATCGCGGTACAGGCGTTCGATGTCATATTCTTTGGAGTAACTGTATCCGCCGAAAACGCGCATGGCGTCCTGACTATTGGCCACGGCTGCCTCGGAAGCATAAAATTTGGCCATGCCTGCCTCCATGTCGCAGCGATCGCCACGATCATAGGCTTCGGCAGCATCGAAGGTGAGCAGGCGCGCTGCGCGGGCGCGCGTAACCATTTCGCCGATTTTGAGTTGGATCGCCTGATGCTCGCTGATCGGCTTTCCCATTGTTTCGCGCAATTGGGCATATTCGCCAGCAAGGCGCAACGCGCCTTCGGCCAGACCAACTCCGCGCGCGGCGACATTGATGCGCCCGAGTTCAAGACCGCCAGTGGCTTGGAAAAAGCCTTGGCCCTCAATCCCGCCGATCAGATTGTCCGCAGGAATGCGGTAATTTTCAAAGATCAGCTCGGCGCTATCGATACAATTATAGCCAAGTTTTTTGAACTTCTTGCCGGTGGTAAAACCCTCTTGCTTCGGCGCGATAAACAGACTCATTCCCTTGTAACGCGGGTCTGCTTGGGGGTCGGTTTTTACCAGAAGCGCAAAACAGCTGCCCTTGATGCCGTTGGATATCCAGGTTTTTGTACCATTGATGACATAATCATCACCCTCGCGTTCGGCTACCATGCGGATCGCCTGTAGGTCGGTTCCTGCATTGGGTTCGGTCAAGGCCAGCCCACCGCGGATTTCGCCGCTGGCAAATTTCGGCAACCATTTCGCCTTTTGCGCTGGCGTACCGAAGCGTTCCACAGCGCACGCCATGATCAGGTGCGAGTTGAAAATACCGGTAATCGCCATCCAGTAAGACGAGATCAGCGCGACGATCTTGGCGTAGGTTACCGCCGATAACCCCAATCCGCCATATTCCTGACCGATGGTCGCACCAAACAAGCCCATCTCGACCATTTGGTTGACGATTTCTTCTGGCCAGACATCGTCATGGTCATATTTTTGAACGACAGGGCGCACTTCCTTGTCGACCCATTTCTGGATAGCGTCGAGCAGAGCTGCTTCCTCATCGGCGTCCATCTGGGGACGAAAAGTGCTGGGCGCTGTGGCCATTTATATTCTCCTCAATCGTCGGCCGGGCCGCAGCCGCGCTTCCAGACAAGCACTGTGCGCTTGTAATGACTTACCACCACGCCGTCCTGATTCTTGCCTACCGTCTTGAACGTGACGATGCCCTGGTCGGGTCGGCTTTTACTCTCGCGTTTTTCCAGCACTTCACTCTCGGCATAGAGCGTGTCACCAACGAACAGCGGGTGAGTCATCCGCACTTCGTCCCAGCCAAGGTTGGCAATTGCCTTTCCGCTCGTGTCGGAAACGCTCATCCCCGTCATCAATGCGATCGTCAGCGGACTTACCACCAATGGCTTCCCGAATTCGGTTTTTTTGGAAAATTCATAATCAAAATGCGCTGGGTGAGTGTTCATCGTGAGCAGGGTGAACCACACATTGTCTGCGTCGGTAATCGTCCGCCCGGGTCGGTGCTCGTAGATATGCCCCACCTCGAAATCCTCGAAGTAGCGACCCTGCACCTCGCGGAACCGCCCGGGGGCGATTTCGATGACGCTGTCACGCATTATGTGTTTCTCCCAAAGACAGTAATTGTCGGTAGCGGCGAATAAGCGGTGCTTCGAGCATTTTACCGCGAAACCGGATAGCAGCCCCTCCGCCCGCGTCAAATGCAGCGATGGCGTCGCGTGCCTCGGCCACCTCGGCAGCGCTTGGACGCATCGAGGAATATATAGTTTCTATCTGGCGCGGATGAATTGCCGCCTTGGCGTGGAAGCCCAACATTTTGGCTCTCGAACATTCGTCCGCGAGCCCTGCGTCGTTTTCGATGTCGATATAAGGTACATCAATGGCGCGGATTTTGGCAGACGCTGACGCCATGACAATTTCGTTGCGTGCATGGAGCAGCGGCTCCCAGGCCAATTCAACGCCAAGCTCGCCGGCAAAGTCGCCCCCCCCGAACATCAACGCGGCAACGCCAGGCGATTGCGCAATACTGTCTGCGGCGCGAAGTCCGCGAACAGATTCAACCAGCGGTATGATTCCCGTTTCATCCCCGATGACCTCA
>JBGSVG010000208.1:0-2655 GCA_041753095.1 Sphingorhabdus sp.
CCGCCCTGCCATCCAGCGCCATAGCCCGGCTGTGGATAGGGGTAAGGATAGGCCGCATAAGGACGTGGCGCGCGGGGGCGATGATGGCTGCACTTGCTGCCCGCCTTTTCAACCGCAACACCAAGCAGTCCGCCAATGCCAGCGCCCGCCAGCGTGCCGCCGGTACGATTGCCACGACCAGCAATACGGTTGCCAGCAACACCGCCCAACAACGCACCGATGGCAGCACCCTTGAGCCCGTTGCTTTTCAGGCAATGCTCATAATTTTCATAGCCGCGCGGGACGTCATAGCCGCCATCGTCATAATCAGGCTCTGGATAAGGCGCGCCTGAATGATGCGGTGCGGATGATGGCACGGCATGGTGAGGAGGGGCAGGCGCAGCATGGCCCGGACCCTTAACGCCGTCATGGCGAGTCACAGTGCCTTCCCATTCGCCTTCGAACACGCGGGCTTGCGGGTCGACATATTCACCATCCCATTCGCCGTCATAGCTATAGCTCGAACCATCGGGAGCGGCGAAGGCGACTTTGCCATCGTCATTCCAGTTGTAGACGTTGGTGTCCGGACGCATCGCCGGGCCATATTCGGGTTCGCGATAATCGCCGGTGCGATCAGGACTGCTGTTCCGGCCCGGCCCGCTCGAGTCGTTGGCGCTCGCGCCCGATGCAGCTGCGAACATGGCTGCTGCAGCAATGCCAGAAAAAAGGACGGTCTTCATGGTTAATCGCTCCTTCAACCTAACTCGACCCGGAAAGAGCCAGAATAAGTGGTTAAGAAGTTCTTAACATTTTTTGTCATGTTTGGCCAATCACTGACATGTAAAATGCTCGGTCAAACAACAGCTTGTTCCAAATTGAGGCATGTTGCGGTTTGGCGGTGTCTTTGGAGAATTTATCCTTTCTGGGTATCGCGCGCGGCGGATGCTTCTGAACCAAACCAAATGAAAAGTGTTCAAACCTTGGCAAGGTTATCTATGAGTTCATGTCTTACATATTGATTCGGGGAGCGTGAGAGCCGCATGGCGGGGGGAAGAAGCGGATATTTCCGTTGGGGTGCCATTGTGCTCGCATTGCTACTCGCGGCGTATGTTGTCTGGAGCTATGTGACCGCCTGGGCGCCGACGCGGGATGAATATCCTGTTCAGGGCATTGTCATCAGCGCCGCCAATGGCAAACCCGAATGGCCCAAGCTTGGCGCTACCGGTGTCGACTTTGCTTATATTACCGCCGTCGAAGGCGCGCGTGGTCGCGATTCCCAGTTTCAATCGAACCTGGAATCTGTGCAGCAGGCAGGGATCCGTTTCGGCGCGCTCCACCATTTCGACATTTGCCGCCTCGCATCCGACCAGGCGACGCTTTTCATCACCACGGTGCCGCGCAGCGAACGCGCGTTGCCACCCGCTGTCCAACTCGATTTTTCCGAAACCTGCAAAGGCCGGCCAAATCGTGCTCTGATTCTTTCAGAACTGGCCACATTCCTGAACCAGATAGAGGCGCATAGCGGCACGTCGGCGATCCTGCTACTCACGCCCGAGTTCGAGAAGGAATATCAGGTGAGCAAGGCAATTGATCGGACTGTTTGGCTGGAGGGAAACTGGTTCCTGCCAGATTATTCGGCCCGGCCGTGGGTGATGTGGACAGCGAATACCGCGCGTCAGATCGATGGTGTTGATGGACCCGTACGCTGGGTTGTGGTGCGCAAATGAATGATGTGACGCAGTATCTGGTGCAGGCCGCCATCGAGGCAGCGGAAACCGCCTATGCGCCTTATTCGAACTTTCATGTCGGAGCAGCATTGTTGCTTGATGACGGCGAGGTCGTCACGGGCAGCAATTTTGAAAACGCCAGTTACGGCATGACGCTGTGCGCTGAAACGGTCGCCATCGCGAAGGCGAACAGTGATGGGAAATTGCTGCAAATCCGTGCAATTGCCGTTGCCGGTGGCCTAAAAGGCAAAGTGGGTATGGCAGATCATCCCATCACACCCTGTGGCCGTTGCCGTCAGATTATCAAGGAAGTCGCGGACCTCACTGCTACTGACATCCCCGTCCATTGCGCGCATGCGACCGGCTTTGAAACCTATACTCTCTCGCAGCTATTGCCACACGGCTTTGGCCCGGCGAGCCTCAAATAAGGGAATAACATGTCCATTCTTTCCGACATCTGGATCCGCGAGCAAGCCAACGCAACCGGCATGATCGAACCCTTTGTCGAGGCGCAGCGGCGCGACGGTTGTATCAGCTACGGCCTATCTTCCTACGGCTATGATGCGCGCGTTGCCGACGAGTTCAAGATTTTCACCAATGTGGATAGCTCGGTGGTGGACCCGAAGGAATTCGATCCCAAGAGTTTCGTCGACCGCAAAACCGACGTGTGCATCATCCCGCCGAATAGTTTTGCGTTGGCCCGCACCGTCGAATATTTCCGCGTGCCGCGCGATGTGCTGGTGATTTGCCTCGGCAAATCGACCTATGCGCGCTGCGGGATCATCGTCAATGTTACCCCGCTTGAGCCAGGCTGGGAAGGCCATGTTACGCTGGAATTTTCCAACACCACGCCGTTACCCGCCAAGATCTACGCCAATGAAGGCGCGTGCCAGTTTCTGTTCCTGAAGGGCGAGCAGCCCTGCGAGACCAGTTACGCCGACCGCGCGGG
>JBGSVG010000209.1:0-21708 GCA_041753095.1 Sphingorhabdus sp.
TAAGGCCAATGGCGAATTGGGAGACCGGGCGTTTGCGACCGATACGCTTTCGCGGATCAACACGTCCCGCGAGGAGCTGCTCTACGCCAAAACCTATGTTCCCGGCATGGTAATGGAAGTTGACAGGCGGCAGCGCAGTCAGGCCATCGGGCAAGGGCGCTACGATGTAGTGGCTGTCGATGCAGCGCGAGGTCGGGTGACGCTCGAAAATGCGCGCGGCCGCCAATTCGAGTTCAAGCCAGGCCAGTTGCGGCCACAAGGCGAGGCCGATCCGTTGCGGCTGTTTGAACTTAAGCCCGTCGAGTTATATGCAGGCGACCGCATCCGTTGGACCGATACCGATCATAAACGCGGTCTGCTGAATGCCGATCAGGCGCAGATACTGGATATTAGCGACAAGGGGATATCGTTGAAAACGTCGACGGGCATCGAGCATTTGCTGAAACCGGATGATCCTATGTTGAAGCGGCTTGATCTGGCTTATGCGCTGAATGCCCATATGGCACAGGGGCTTACCTCGGATCGCGGCATTGCTGTCATGGACAGCCGCGAGAAGAATCTCTCCAACCAGCAGACATTTCTAGTGACGATTACCCGTTTGCGTGATGGTCTGACCTTATATGTCGATAATGCCAGCAAACTCGAAAAGGCAGTGGAGCAGAACACGGGCATGAAGCGTTCGGCATTGGAGACAACCGGCTTGTTGAAAGATGCAGCGGCTGCTGGCGTTGCCAAAGGCAAAGCTAAAGAACCAGCGCAGAGCCGCGAGCCGCCAGAGCGGGACCGGTCAATCGTCAAGCCGTTTGAAATCGGGATATGATTTCGCAAGATTGGAAATGTGGAAATAGAAAGGCGATCCAAAAAATGAGACCCGCCGGTCAGGGCGGGTCTGGAAGGTGAAAGAACTCTGCGTCACTAAACGTCGAGCCCTTCGGGTCGCAGCGCCTTTATGCGCCTAAATGTGTGAATAACCTTGCACGGAATCATCGCGGCCCGAAATAACATTGCCATTTTCGGCCAAGCGTCTGGATTGTTGCTGAAACAAATTGAAGCTAACGGGCTATTGCAGCTTGCGCCCAAACCAGAGGACTCGGCCAACGATGTTGATCGAGCGGCGTTCCATGCTCTGCCAGGTGGGATAGGACGGATTATCGCTAATCACCGATATCTGACGGCCTTTTGGTTCGATTGCGATCCGCTTCACATTGAGCATATCGTCCATTCGCAGCACATAAATACCGTCGCGCAAGCGGGATTGTCCGTCGCCCAGATCGACCATGACTTCGTCACCATCAAACAATGTCGGTTCCATAGAGTCGCCGAGCACCCGAATGATCGACAGGCTTGCCGCTTTGCTTTGGGTCAGCTTCTTGAGCCAATCCTCGTCAAAGCCGAACTGTGCGGTTTTGGATTCCATTTCGGCTAGCGCGCCGTGACCAGCCGAAGCAGCAACATCCAGCACAGGAACATGGACCAGATCGACAACAGGGCCGCTCCGCCGTGTCGGGCCGCCGAGAATGACCTTATCCACGCCAAAATAGCGTGCAAGTACGGCACGGTCTCGCTCATCCAATGACCGGGGCGAACCGCGTTTAATATATTGCTGGATATAGGCAGCGTTGCGGCCAAGCAGCCGCGAGATACCCGAATAATCATCGTGGTTCTTACGGATCAGCTCATCGAGCGCTGTTCTGGGGTCGTCCATTTTTGCCAGTCCTTCTGTCACCATTAGGATTTAATCCTAGACTCTAGGAAATCATCCTATTACGAACAAAACAAGAACGCAAGCTGGAATTGAGTCGGATGGAAACGCAACTTTTGGAACAGATCGAGCAATATCTTGTGCGGACACAACTGGCGCCGACGCGCTTTGGACGGATCGTGGTTCGTGATCCAAGGTTTGTGGAAGATTTGCGGGCGGGCAGAAAACCTAGGCCTCGGACGATGGAAAAGGTGTCAGCTTACTTGATGCGGCAGTGACATCGCTCCCGTCTCGCACACAAGGGGTTTTTATAAATTGATAGAGCGGTAAAACTTCGGCCAACGCGCTCGCTTTGAAGGTTGCAAAGCGGTGCCGAATTCCAGCGCCTACCCAAGTGCTTACTTGCGAGTTGATACAGAACCTCCGCAGTGGGAAGTAACCCTTTCCGCGTCGCTCGTATTCTGAATGCCCGCATCAATGGAATAAGTCAGCGGCTATCACCGTATATGCGTCCCTCCCGTCAGAGACTACGGCATCGTGTTCGTTGACGGATATTCCTCCGACCTTTACCAACTGACCATCATTGAGGGAAAGATCAGTGCGACAGATTACGTTCATAACAGCATTTGTTGCGGTAATCTTGTCGTGGGGAACTCCGACTGGCCTCAGCGCGCATGGGGGCGGCATTGATGCTAGTGGCTGCCATAATGATCGCAAACGCGGTGGGTATCATTGTCATCGTGGGTCATCAACACCGGCCCCGATTCCGCTTTATCGGCCGGCTCCTCAAACACTGCCCCCGGTTCTGCCTCAAGCGCTTGCCTCGCCGCTCCCTGCAAGTGATGAAACGAAACCAAAAGTCACGATTCAGCCCGACAAGGCTGCAATCTGGCAGGACGGGCGTTGGGCTGTTTATTCATACCCTGACGAAGATTCCTGTGAGATCGGTGTCGTTCCCAACGAGGGCGAATATTTAACATTGACGCATAAACCGCGCGACGAGACTGCGTATTTGATGATTACGAACCGGTCTGCAACGTCCAAAAGCGACGGTGAAACGGTCGTCCTGGATATCCAGTTTATGAGTGCAGCCGATTTCACAAAGGTCTGGAAAAACACTAGCTTCACGGTGCGCGTGATGCAGACAGGGACTAGAGCACTTGTTTCTAGCGCTTTAACTCAGGATTTCTTGTCATCGTTCGCTTCCGACCAGTTTATTGCAGTACTTACGAAAACAGGAGCACTCGTCGGTGGCGTGAGGCTTGAAGGGTCGGCAGCTGCAATTAAGCAACTGCGAATGTGCTCGTTGGCGGCGGCCGACTTAAATCCTAATGATCCGTTTTTGAATTCAGAATAGGCGTTCAAGTTGGTTCGACGTCGCGGACGAAGCGTAATTGCCGACGGACTTTATCAACCTATCGACTTGCAGCAGGCGAGAAAGCAGTTAAGTGCCAAGAGAGACTATTCTCTGTCCAGCAAGGTAGTGTATTGAGGAGTGATGCCCCAAAATCGAAGGGCCGTGACCTTCCATTCGACGCTCGGATCAGAGGTTGGCTTTACGAACAGCTAGAGCCAAATGTTTGGCCACGTAAGGGACTTTCCCCCATCAATATCCTGATAGTTGGGGTAATATTGTTAGGGACATTTGCGGCAATTCTTCAGACGGAACCGCTTGTGTTTGAAGGAAGAGAACGACTGTTTTTGACGATCGAAGTCAGCTTGGGTATCTTCTTCGCAACAGAGTATCTGGCGCGACTGTGGGTGGTGTCAGAAGGGCCGGGGCGAAACACAATTTCGAAGAGAGTCCGGTTCGTTTTTTCAATTAGCGGCCTGCTCGACCTTGCAATTATCGTTGCAACGTTCGCACCATTTGTGACGGTCAATCTCACCATGCTGAGATTAGTCCGACTTTTGCGAATTGTTCGCCTTGCAAAGTTGGGGCGGATGTCGGTCGCGATAAAACGTTTAAGCAAAGCTGTCTCCTCGCGAAGATACGAACTGTTATTCACGATGGGATTAGCTGTAACGGTCTTGGTCTTCGGAGCAACGGCACTCCATTTGATTGAAGGCGATTTGCAGCCGGATAAGTTTGGCAGCGTTCCACGTGCGATGTGGTGGTCTGTGATAACGTTAACGACAATCGGGTACGGCGATGTTTATCCCATTACGGTTCTGGGCAAAGTCTTCGCAGCTTTAGTTGCGGTCGCGGGCATTGGCTTAATCGCAATGCCCACTGGCATTCTCGCATCCGCATTCAGTGAGGCGGTCAGGCATGATGATCATTCTCAGAGTAAGCATACTGAAGAGCGTTAATTGCTAGGAGATTCGGCACGAGGACCCATCTCTGTTTTCGCTAACTTTTCGGACGTTCAGGGCACTAATTCAATGTCCAGAAACAGCCATGGTTCATAATGGCGAGCTGTGCGGCTCAGCACCTTCAATTAATCGTGGTCACTCAAAATTGGCCATTCGTCCGCTGGATATTGAGGTGGAATGGTCTCTATCTTATCAGTAACACACAGCTGGAGGGTCACTTTTCTCCATCAAGCTTTTTCATGACCTCCCTCAACTTTTTTTGCAATTCCCGATGCATATCATCCAATCCGCCGCAGCCATTTCGATGACTAGCGTCCTTTCCCAAGGAACTGCAGCGTTCCATATGCCCCTCTAACAGCATAAGCAGTTGCTCTGAGGATAGCGCGAAATCGTAAAACACTTGCTCCCCGTCGTACTCCGCCACGTACACCTGCAGCCTGGCAGCTCTCAAAGAATGCACCTCTGCCCTGTCGATAGCTAGCTCGAGACTAGCCAAAGCTGAATCGAAAGCGTTGCGATTTAGACTGAAGTCGAGCGCCAGTTGTTTTGCGCCGGGGGGGACGATGGAGTCCGATATACTACGCAGTTCCAGGTCGGGGGCACCCTCTAAATCCTTGTTGAAATAGGGGCTAGCAATCTCAGCACGTAACACGACCCCCGTTGCATCGCCTCTGTTGGACGCAATAAGATAAATGGAACGGCCTTTGACTACGGGGTTTGTTATACTCAACGCGGAAGCAGGCGTATGAAAGTACGCCATGACAGGCGGGATCGCCATCGTTGCAACCGATAGCAGTGCTACCAAAAGTGCAACCATTGTAGTGGACACAGACAGCCGTCCGCGCCAATCTTGATACGAGTTACAGTGTCGGCATAGCTTGGCTGTGGTAGATATTTCGCAGGCGCACTGTTTACAAGGTACTGTATCCTCTGTCGCGCGTTTGACTGCCATTAGTCCCTTGCCTTTTACTGCTTCTCTTTAAGTCTCACGTACCGGCTGGCTGTCAACAAACCAGCATTAAGCGGCGTTTTATGAAATCGGCGGGCTTTATCACGAAGCCGAACTAGCTGTTGCCGCCGATATCGTTATAGTACTTTCGCGCCTTCCGGTGGTCGCGTAGGCTTTCAGGCCGGTAAGGCTTTACTTCGCCCATTTGGGGGACATATGGGGCTGCAAACCTCTGCATTACACTCGGATGCAGTTTCGCCTCGGGATGAATTTCACGGGACGCTTGGCGCCACACCATTCGCCGCCGTGTGAGGAAGCGAAGCAATGTTGGTTGAGAGTTCAGCATGCTTGTTCGCTCACTGTGCTGTAGACCCAGAGGGTCAGGCGACGTAACCAATCGGTCGCTGAGCACCGTGACTGCGTCGCCCATCGCTGTATTCAACTCGTCGACCATCCAACGTAATGCAACGTCGGATAGGCGTGATTCTTCCTCAGGGTAACTGCCACCGATGTCGGAATGGTTGCCCGCAAACCATAGTTGGACGAGCCAGTCCTTACGTCCGCGTTCTTCATGCCACTGCACATCAATCGGACGACCCCACGCGACACGAGGGAACTTTAGGCGATCCTCATCGATAGCAAGAGCGTGACGGAGATATGGAATCTCTTTGTCGATATATCGGTCGTAATGTTTGCCACTCCACCACGCGATGTGAGCATGTGCAAGCTGGGACAGCCAACGCCTTGGGTCAGCCCCTTCGTACTTCAATGCATCATCGCTGGTAAAAAACTTGACCTGCGAGCATAGCGACGTGGCGAACCAGTATGCTGCTGAAAGCGGCAGCGCTGAAAGGACTGCAGAGGCCCACCAAGGCGAGACTGTTGAGACTAACCAAGTGATGGCAACAAGCGTGATCATACCAATGAGCGCTATAGCTGTTGCGCTTCGACTGCCTAGCGCGGCAACTGTGTCGAAGACCCCAACAAAATCCGGCTGAACGTTGCCCTGGCTTTCGCCGTCAACGCCGGTGCCCGTCGAGCCGAATTTCTCCCGAAATCTTGCAGCCATTATCTCCCGTTCCGTCTCGTATTTACCGCGCTTAGCTCCCGCGCCATGATTGTAAATCTTACGGACCGCCTCTGATGCTATCGCACGTAACTCCGGACCATATTGCGGCACCGGTGTTCCCACGGCGTCTTTAGTGGGCACGCCACACAGATTTAAGACGTTGGCTAACGAACGAGCGGTGTAAGCGCCCCGGCTGAAACCAAAAATGCATATACGATCACCCGGTTCGTAGCGTGCAATCACTGCCGCGTAACAATCAATCACGTTCTCATCGATACCCGTGCCAACCGCAGCGGCGAGGATGTTGCGTATCCGCCGGAAAGTCATTCCTCCGCTCTCGCCAGCGCCCAAGCCAGCATCATAGAAGGCGACCTGATCGCTCGGCTTGATCGGCGAGTCAGGTCCAGGCCGCATGGCCCGGTACATTTTGTACACGTTTGAAAGGCGTTGGTCAGGACGCAGTCCGCCAATCTGGCCCGTACCGTCTGAAAATATCAAAATAGTCTTCGGCATGCCGCTCTCTCCCCGTGTTAACTTAGACATACAGCTCTTGCGTGTTTATCCATAACTAGATCGCTAACATTGCGGACGTTCGCTAAAACCTGCCACATCGCAAACGCCGTCTTTCGTCCAACTGGCCTATCGACCGCAATCCAGCCTGATAGCAGCACTGAGATTGGCCGTGGTGGTCAGTCAGCGATGCGATTATAAGCGGTCATAATCTGACCCGAGGTGGGCACGGCGATGACGATGTTGTCGCATCCGCCCGGGCTTTCATCGACATCGGGGCCAACCTTGTTTTCTTCGCTTTCACAAGCCTCGTCATCGATATCGGTCTGAAATATCGTACCGCGCGCATTTAGTTCGGCGACGATATCGAAATCGGGCAAGACTTTCTTGCTGTAGGCGTGCGGCCCTGACGAAATGACAAAGGTCGTGGCGCCGACGGCGTCGAGGAAGGCCTTTCGCGATGACGTTTTGCTTCCGTGATGACCGACTACAAGAACGTCGGCTTTGAGCGCGGCACGGCAGCAAGCGACCAGCTTGCCCTCGATACTCGAAGCGGTCGGTGCGTTGCTCGGGTCTGCGCGGCCGCCCCCCTCAGCGTCGCCTGCAAAAAGAATTCGATTACTACCGTGGTCGAGTCGTATCACGACTGTATTTGCATTCGGGTTTGGGCGACGCTCGGCGTTGCCGTAGACGATCGTCATTGTCGTCAACGGTCCGAGCTGTACCGGCTGCTCGCTCATCTTGACGGCCTGCGGGATGACAATTGTCCCCGAGCACGACCTGCCAGTAAAAGTTACGCTGTGTGGACCGACGGTTGCAAGGGCTGTGTGATACTGGACGCCGGGCTCGTCCCTGACCGCAGTGAGAAAGCGGCAATAGCCGCGTGTTTTGTTGATCGCGCCAGAGTCCCAGACATGGCGCACCGTCATCGCCTTGAAAATGTCGGGCATCAGCTCGAGATGATCTTTATGCGGATGACTCAGTACCACATGATCTATGACGGTCACGTCAGGGCGCACCGCCTTTATGTAGGCGAGGACGCGGTTCTCTGGTCCCATTGCTAGGTCGTCTTGGCTGCCGGCATCGTACAGCATAGTGAATCCCGGTCCTTCGACAAAGGTTGCAAGACCAGTGCCTATATCGATGACGTGGACTTTGAGTGAACCAGCAACCAAACTCTCGTTCGGAGGGGCGACTTTCAAAATCGTCCATGTCTTACTTACGAACCCGATTGTGCCGTCGGCCAGTTTGACCTGATACCAACCGGGCACCTCGCTCAGCAGCTCAGCGGACTCGCCCGGAAGCAGGCGTCCCGCGACGGTTAGGGAGCCCGGACTCGATCGGACGACCACATTGCGTTTGACGCGGTCGCTTGGCGCGATCTGAGACTCGGCAAAAACCGGTGGTGCTATTGCCATCGCCATCGCCATCGCGAAGTATAATATTAGAATTCGACCGACCATTGGCCCCTCCCGTATCTTAAATTGCGACGGTGCTATCATCCCTATTACTTGGACGTTTGCTTAAGCCTTTAACGACATCTATAAGCTCGTTCAGAAATAAGAATATAAGGTTTACGTCAAACTGCAAGTGGCCAGCTTTGCTTCCTCGCCGAGTGCGCACGATCTAATGCCAAGCCTTCAAATATGGGGTGCGTGAGTATCAAGCAGAAGATTCGTAAGCTGCTCGCCTCTTCGGCTCAAAAGCGCGACGTTAGCGGCCGACATTGGACTGAAATTTGTCGGATAGCTGAAAGTGTCCTCGCGCGGGACGAGATCAGGGGGGCGATAGGGCAGTCGGGCATCGATCTGGCCGAGATATGGCAGCAGAAACCCTTGGATTTCGCCATTGGCGGCTAGGCGATGCAGTTGATTTTGCGTCAGCGTCTGTGTGCGACGATGGATAGTGTTTATTGTCGCGATCATCCTTGACGCCCAGAAATAGCTTTTGGCACTGCCGGTGGGCGTTCCTTGTCCCGCATCGCAGGCGATGATGAAATCGACTACATAGGCATTAGAGCTGAACTCAGCGGCACGACCCGGATGCATACAAGACACACCTAGATTGTCGTATACGCCGCCATCAGTGATCAGCACGCGATGCTTGGTCTCAACACCTTCGCGTGTGAATGTCATGACCTGATCGAGCGCCGGCAAAGCCGCAGGAAACGCCGCAGACGCCGCGACCGCCATCGCGACCTGGGGTACCTCCACAAGCTTGCCGTAACGCCAGCATCCGCTCTCACGCGATCCGAACCGAAAAGCAGTTTCGGTACGCAGCTCAGCCGCGTTGATTACGACATTGAGGCCGGGCCGGCCGACGTGGTTCATACGCCGGTTTGAAAAATAGCACCGACGCAAATGTCGCTCGAATGCGGTCGTACGGCTCGCGAAGCGCGGAAGCCTCGCCGACGCAGCATTGGCCAGCCTTGGCAACACGCTTCCGCCGATCTTGAACAATCCGAGCAAGGCTACGACAAGTCGAACTATCGTTCCAACGGCAGCAACAACTCCGGAGGTCATGATCGCCGCGACGATCCGAGTTGTTTCGACCGACAGAAAAATCTCGCGGGCAATTCCCCAAACCATCCCACGTCTGAGCATCTTTTCGACGCGCTGCTCGAACGCTGCGAAGTTGTCGTCCGAATAGGCATAGAGCGCACCGATTACGCTCCCGCCCGATACGCCGGACAGTAGTTCGACATTTTCGAGCACACCACGATCATGAAGCGCTCGCAGGCAACCTAGATGAAACGCGATCGCGCGTGAGCCGCCGCCCGAAAGAGCCAAGCCGATCTTTAACTTGCTCATATAGTTTCGGATCCCCGTTCCAGCTCGGGTTCAGAATCATGCTCAAGCACGACGAGGTGGAATTCGTCGCGCCGGAACAAAAAATGATTAAACACCGGGCGCGTCGCCGCGAACCCAACGATGAGCATCAAAACTTGTCGGGGCGGGAATTCTTGAAGGTGCAAAAGCTGAAGCATCGCATGGAGATCGTCTTCGCTTGGTCGGCCACGTGAGACCGGATGGGTATGCCAGATGCCGATGAACCGGCTCGATCCACCACTAGCTCTAGACTTGAGGTCGGCCAGGGCCCGGGTTCCCGAAGTGCCACACAGGAACTTCTCCGGGCTCGCCTCGCTATCGGGCGGCGGGCCGCTTACACTGTCGATCCAGATCGTGCGGTGGCTGTCGTCGATCTCGCCGAACATCAAACCACCGGTCTCGACCTCATTCGAGCAGGTTCGCCCGATCCGCCGGATCTGGGACGCCATGCCGCGCCGCGCTACGTCGGACTGGCGAACACTATAGTCGTGCCTTTGCTCGGCAAAGCGGGGATAGGCGTCGAACACAAAGCGTAGATGGGGCGAGGCAGACCGCTCACGTTCACGCCACGGAACCGCGATCAGGTCAACGCTCGCTTGCGATTGGTCGAGGGCGGATAACCGACCAAGCCCTAGGTTCAGCAAGGCGGCCGCATGAAAGTCGATATCGGCGGCAGATCCTATGAAAGTCGGCGTCGAGCAGCCAGGCTCTGGCTGAAAGATTGCGACTTCGTCATGCGCGGGCCAGAACGCCTTCACTAGGGGTTGCTTGGCGTCGCTTGCGAACGCCTCCAATTTTGCCTGTCGGGCAATTTCCTGTGGTCCGCCGACATAGCTGGGCATGCGCACGGTCACGCTCCCATCTGAAGCTGAGGCACTGACGCTCATTGTCAGCAGCGGGATCGATAGATTCTGCGTTACCAGTTCACGCTCGATACGATGGCCGACCTGGGTCGAGGCAGTAGCGTCAATGAGAAGGTCCCAGTCGTCGAAGTTGAAAAGTGACAATGCAGCTTTGCTCAGATTATCGACCTGTGCCTCCACAGTGCATGATAGGCCGATATCCACTAGCCGTTCCTTGAGCACCATAGACTTAGCCAGACCGATATCGATCGCCCGGTAGCGCTGGCGCGCAAGCAGCCCTGGACCCACAATGCCGTTGTCTACTAATGTGACCGCGCTCGCTCCTGCCCTCACTAAGGTTTCGGCAACTGCCGATCCCAAGGCTCCGCAACCAAACAAGAGAATGCGCTTGTCCTTCAACCCAGCTGCCAACGAACCTCGGTCGCGGCGATGTACGAGCTCGGGACGGTCCTCCATGACTTTGCACCAACCCGCGTCCGCCGTGACTATCCATGCAGCAAACTGACTGGTGGCCTCATCATCATCACCGCTGCTGGCAATCATCAGACGCAGATGCTCCAGCGCTGCCGCCTCGATCTCCCATACTGTCAAATGCTGCCGCAGAGGCTCATCAGCGGCACGGCGGCGCATGGGGGCGCCAAGGATAAAATGAGCGGACAGACCGGCAGGTGTCATTAGGGCGAAGAGGCGCCAGAGCCGATACAGCATGCTGAATGTGACGCCAGAATTCTCGATGACATCGACAAGATCCTTAACCTTGGACGGAAACTCCATGGGCAGCGGTGTCTTGAGCAGAATGGCGGCCGCGACTGGTGGATCGTCAGCCTGTGCGTCAGGCCAATCTTTGAGCTGTGTCCAACCGATCACATCGAACCGATGATCGCCAATTTTCTTGAGATCGGCGCGGCCGAGCCAGTAAATGACGTCGTCGGGCAGCTTCGGCGCGTTTGCTCGCACCACAAAAACCGTCGATGAATTGACATATGCGACTGGCGGATGAAGCGGCGCGTCTTCGGGATCGAGCTGGCCTGCACCCGCCGCTATGAACCACGCATCGACCCTGTCGAAAAAGCCGAACAGCCCATCGGCAGCCGCCCATTCGGTCTCGGTCGACTGATAAAGGCAGATATAACTCCCCCATTGAACATGGGGTGTGCCTATGAAGCGCTTATGACCAAAATGGAGCCACGGCACCGTAAACGGAAAATCGGGATGCAGCGTCAACTGCACCCGCTCGCGGTCGCGAAAGGCGAGGCCACCCGTCTTGCGGTACTGCCGGGTTGCAAGCGAGAGCTTGACGATAACCGTCTCGCCGCTTTTCCCCGCCAGCGGCTGACCCATGATTTCGAGCGCGCCGTTTGACCGGGCAACAATGCTTTCAAGCTGATGAAGAGCGAGCCGCTGACCCCAAGTCGGCTCGATCATCCAAAGCCAACTTTCGTCGTGGGCGTTTCGTCGCTGCCCCGCGCCTCCGCTATAGCTGCGGCAAGGCTCTGAGTGTCGGTGAAATGCCCGCCAGATCCGTAAATGATATCGGCGCCATTCGCATCGAAGCGCAGAGGCTCGGCATGTCCGCCATCGTCATGGGTGCAGACAAACCCGCCGGTCACAATTTCACTGTAGCGCGCCTTGGCAATCGCATGCGGAGGATTGTCGCCATCTTCGTTCGATGTCGGAATGCAGTTCGCGCTGGCGACGATAAAGCCAAGGCCTACCTGATATTTCTCGAAGTCGTCGAGAATATCCTGCTTGAGGACCAGCTTGCCGTCTTCGTCTTGGTACATCACGGACTTGCTGCAGTGATGCGAAGCCAACATTACCTGCCAGCGCAGATTGTCTTCGTTGCCATTCGCGATGGACGTGTCGAAGATCTTGCGGATGGTCGGATATTTGTGGTCGCCGAAGAGAAGAACACCGCCTTCTGTCGGATCGCTCCCCAGCACTACCTGCATGACGAGGCTGGTGTCGTTACGATCGCCCACCATATCGTCTTGTTTGAAGGGCGCATGGATGAATGCGCGAAATTCTCCAGCTAGATACTCGCCATCGAGCCATTCCACGACGTGACCGGGAACGCTGAAGAATTCTTGCGGAAAACCCTGATACTGATCTTCTTCGAGCAGCGTATCATAGCCAATCAGTCGTACCCGGTCGCCGCTACCAGGGTCGCCGCCTGCTGCCAGCGTGGCGTCGACGCGGCGATGCGCCTCGGTGCGAAACGCCTGCGCGTCCTCACATCCGTCATCATCTTGTTCCCGGAAAACGCGTGGCGTGAACCACAACTCCCCGATATCGACACGTTCGAGCAGCGACTGGAAGCCTTGGATATGATCCTTATCGGGATGGGTAAGCGCAAAGGCGGACAGATAGGGCCGATCGTTTACAAGCGGAAGATGCTCTTCCAAATAATCGATTACTGGGCAACAATCGGTTTCAGGATCTTCAGACTTCGAACTGTGCCGGAGATCGACCTGAAACATTATCGCATCTTCACGAACTATGAAGGTGGTGCTGTCACCGGTACCTACCGGCCAGAAAAGTACTCCGCGCTTATCGAACATCGAATCCTCCTAAACATCAATAGATGGTAGCACCATTCCTTAATGAAACAAATAGGGAACTTGAGTGTGCTATGCGGCGTGCAAGCGCGCGGGTGGGCTGCGCTTACGACTGGACCGAGAATGAGCTGGCATGGCGAGTGCGCGCATTCCAGAAGTGCAATTTTAGGGTGGTGTGGCTATCGGCAACGTCATTAGCGAAGCTGCGGAAGCCGCCTCTCAGGCGTCGATGAACGAAAGGCCGCTTACTGTCTCCACGGCTTGATAGGAGACTGTCGGCATCGTCCAACCTTTCAGTCATTTTTTTGGGCGTAACCGATCAGCTACGCGCTACGATCTACTGTATCGAACCAATTGGTTCCATTCGCTGCAATTGTTCAATCCGCGCCAAGATGGCTTTGAACATATTGTGGCCATCAAGATCGCCCGCTTCAAACAATGCGTCGGCACGCAGCGAGGCATGAAACCAAGCATCTTCGCCGTGCTGCATGATGATGGTATTTGCACAGGCCCATACGTGCCGTTCCGGTGTCATTGGCATCGGTGTCCACGCCAATATTTTTGCCACGTAGCAGCCCATCCACCAGCAATCATGTTGCACGACACATCGCCGGATTGCGGTGATTGGCAAAATGCTGCTGTTCTGCTCCCGCCTGCGCCGCCATCTGACACGCAGGTCATGCGCGGTCCTTTGACCAGAATATGCCCTTCACGTGATACGCCAATGGCGCGGCCGATAAGTCGTACCAACGCATCGCGAGCTTCAATCGGATCTGCGTCAGGGCAGGGATAGCCTACACTGCACGTTCCATTGATTTCCCGAGCTGCAACGCCCGACAACCTGACATGCGGCCCTTCGGCGCACCAGATCGGTCCGTCACCATCCCAAACCCTTATCGGCGTACATTGAAACGATTGACCGGCTGGAATGACGGCGGCGGCAAGAAGAAGTGCGAAGCTCATGCAATGAGGATTACATCATATTTCTGAGCGCGCATCTATATTTGATATGCGAGCGGCACATATACCAACGGTCATTGTTGCAATTTCATACAGTTAAGCAAGACTGCAGCCAGCCGGATTTGGCCATTGTTGCGCGAAGTTTGCAGGTAAGTGTTGGGGGTGAACTGCTGGCTGCTATCGACGCCGTGCCGAAAGGTTCGGTCTCCCGGTCCCCATAATTTATGATGATAACCAATTATATAATGGCCAACCTATGATCGAGGCCCAGAACGCAATGATCAGAGCCGCAAACTCGATTTTTAATATGCGTTCTTTCACCGCTTCACCCACAAATCGCTGGTTTGGTTCTCGCTTAACTTGCCTGCATAGGGGATGCAAAGCGCCTTCGCGTCATCGACCTGTCCCGACAACCAAATATCGTAGGCGTCTGGCTCGAGGATTACCGGCATTCGGTCGTGAATGCGTTCAACCACGCCCGCCGCTTCCGTCATCACCATCGAATAGACGTTGCCCCATTCGGCGCTGTCGCGCCAGATCCCGGCGCAATGAAATTGGCCGGCGTCCGGCATTGAGAACCATGTTCGGGTCATGGTACGCTTTTTGCCTTCAGCTTCGGCAAACCGATCAAGCGGTATGAGACATCGCCGCTCGCGAACGCTCGCGCTCCAGAAAGGGCTACCTAATTTGTCAGTCCGAGCATTGTTAACCGGTTTGGGTTTGAGCAGTTGCCCATCCTTGCCCTTCAGCATCAATGGGAATCCCCAAGTCATTTTGCGAGCATTCCTGTCCGCGGTAATAATAACGCCGGGACTAGCTGGGTAAACGTCAGGAGGCGGTAAGTTCTCGCCAGCCATCACTTCGGCAAGGCTTTTACCGAATACGCTGTTCCAGCTTTCGATGCGGAGAGTGTATAGGTTGCACATATCTGCCCCTTATGACCGTTGCCGGTTGACGATCCGCTTCCATGTATAATGATCCGGCCCCGGCAGCAAAGTGCCTTTGGGCGCTTCACTGGTTTGCTCCACTTTGGGCTGGCGTACCTTGATGCCAGACTTCTTGAAACACTGACTACAATGCAACCGCCGGACAAATGCGCCGATACTATCGCTCAAGCCATGTTGTTCACACCGCCACCAATGGCCAGGCGCATCCAAGATGACGCTGTGCTTACACTGCCAGCATGTAATACGAAGATATCGCTTGTATAAAGCGCACTCGAACAATGTGCGGATTGGCCGGTATTTATCTTTACCCGGCACCCAGCCATAAGGCGGCTCCCGGTTCACCTCACCGCACGAGGCACTTCCTGAAATAATGATGCCTGCTGTCTTGCATCAAAGCCAAGGTCTGACCCAGATATCTCAAAACATCCAAGACGGTCAGCGAGGTGCTGCGCCAGAATGAAGGTCGCACGTCGGCGGCGCTGACTGTCAGTGTCTTGCAGTGCGGTTAAGGTATCTGTCGGCGCACATGTGAGAGCAACCTCAATGTGCGTGGCGAGAGCGTCTGGGTCGATTCGTGTCATGCGGACGTTATGGAACAAATATAGAACAATTAGCAAGAGGATGAAAATTCGAAAAGTTCATGATGAGCGGCATTATTGATGGGCGCGCTCTGATTTCGCAATCTTAATCAGGGCGCGGCGTCTTTGAGCTGACCCGCTTGCACACTTGCCTCTCTCCTTGCCGGATGCCCGCTGTCGCCCAAACCCGCGCGCAGGGCATCCGGCGGCGTCGCGCCGTTGCAAGGGTGCCGTTTTTGAGTTGGCTCGCGGCGCGAGCATATGCAGCTCAGGCAATTTGACACCAAAACTGCTTCGATCATATCCCCTGAAAGCAGCGACATTTTCTGGCTGTTGCGATACAAATGTGGCATGCTCAATCCGTTGCACAATGCCTTAAACGCCTAGCTTCAGTGAGCAGAGTTGAGGCTGCCGCTAAGGGGCGAGCAGAGCATGGAGACTGTAGATGAGCATCCAAAACGATACCGGCAGCAATGAAACCCAAAATCAAAATGGCCCCGGCCAATGGAAGGGTTTAGCTGAAGTTGATCAGGCAATTCATGAAAATCGTCTTACCGAATATCGGATGAAGAAGGCTTGGGCGGATCCTTGGATACGCTTCGGATTGATCGTTATGACAGGCGCGATTGCTGCATTCGCCATCTATGTGGCTGTGGACGAACTCTATTATTGAAGACATCACTTCCACTCTTTTACATCATCCGCCGATTTTTCACTCGCACCCTTTGCTTCGTTTGTGATCCCGTCGAGATAGTTGTTCACCGTCCCAATTCTCCTTCGGCCTGCGATCTGTGCATCAGCAACCTCATTTCGTATTTCGGCCACACCCAAATTACTTGCATCTGGCCTGAAGTCGCTACCCGCACTCAGACTTGAACTTGCTCTAACGTCTGATGCACTCGTGACATTTGGCCTTGCAATCGGCTTTCCAGTTGTCAGTATGAGTTGGTCTTGAATGTCGCTGCGCAGCTCGTCGGCATAGCCGTCGATAAACCGTGCTTGGAGCGCCTGACCTTGCGCGCCCAACTGGAAGTCGATGTCGTCGAAGCGAGCATTTCCGTAATAATCACGGTTGCGCTCGATTTCGCCAAGACCCCATTCGCGGTACGCTTGCGATAGATTGAGGCTGCCATTGGCGCTATTGCCTTCGAAGAACGACGCTTGTTGCTCCAGACGGTTTGCAATCTCTTCGGACCTGCGGGCTTCGCGGGTATAACTTTGTGCTTCGGTGAGCGAAGCATTCATGCCGCTTGCACTGGTGGAAACAGACGAGCTGCTTGACGAGCTAACCGTGCGAACAAATCCATCGCGGGTACTCGACCAATTGCGGCTATCCGATATCTGCTGGAGACTTCCCATGATGCGAGAGCGATCTTCTGACGCAATGCCAATATCGCTGTCGGTCCATGTCTTGTTGCGACCGCCTTTCACGCCAACGTTTGCTTGGCCAGAACCAAATGAACCCTTTAATCCGCCACCGACTTCGCCGTTTAGGAACCACGATGTCGAGATATCGTCGGCTGCTCTGCGGGACAGGCCATAAGTGCGTTGCAGATTGCTGGATGCCTGATCGACTTCGTTAAATGCGGTCTGGACGCCGTCAGAATTGTTCTGACCCGTTGCAGTCTCAAAACTGCTACCTTTGCTGACCTGATTTCTGAGCTCGCGAAACTGTGTGACCGCGCTCGACGTCGATTGCTGGGCTAGGTTCGAGAAGGTCTCGCTGTTGCCGCGGCTCTGGCTCGCCATATTGGACAACCGCGATGTGAACTCCTGACCAAGCGTCGGCGTGAATGGATAGCTTGACGTTGGCAGCTGGTCGTAGTTGCCTTCGGCAAAGCTCGTCGTAAGTGTTCCGCTGTCCGAATAGCCTTTGGTCTGAGCCGCGCCGTAAGTGAATGAGGGTGCCGTCGTCCCTTGGGCAAATTGCCGCGTCATCACGCTCGAATTTTCAAAGCTGCTATTGCCGAGCGAGACATTGCCTGTGCTGGCTTCCCGCGCGGCTTCTTCGGCTGCATTCTGGCTTGGGTTCAAATAAGAGGTGGCATGGTGCGAGATGGCCATCGCTCCCTTGGCGACGCCGCCGGCCAGAAAGGGGACAGAGGCGATCAGATAGCCAGCCAATATCCCGATATCGCTGTTGACGTCGGCCATACCGGTAAAGCTTGCGAGCGTCATGCCGCCGGTGCCGGTAGCAGCGGTCATATCGGCAGCTCCCTTGAACATCAGCATCATGTGCAGGATGACGAACAGCGGTCCCCACGCAGCCAAATAGAAGAAGCCGGTTACATAGCCTTTGAGCGCCAGCGGTCCGGTCTTGGGCATCAGGAATAGTGGAAACAGCACAGGGAACAGCGCGTAGAATAATACGGTCAGCACGACATTCAGTAGCGGTACCCATTTCATCGCGTTGTTGGCAATCGAGCTATAGGTGCGCTCGGTCTGGATATCAGCGCGGGTCTGCGCATAGACATCGACATTGCTGGCGCCGCTCGATCCGCCAAAACCGTGCATCGCTTGGCTCATCGCATTGATGGTGAGCGTCTGTTTGAAGATGTCGGTCGCGTTCGTCGAGACGCCGGTCAGATATTGGTAGGCTATAGGTAGGTCGGCAAATAACTTGGCTTTGGCAAGGGCTGCGGTCTGGTTCGGATAGAGTTGCCGCCCGAATATTTGTCCCATGCCGTCTATAAGACCAGTCCACTGGGTGTTGAGGTTGGTGTAGGCCTCACGGCACGTGACAATATTGGCACTGACTGTGCCGCTGCCCGGGTCGCGGGTGAGGAATTTTTGCGCGCGCGCTTGGCTACCGGGTGCGATCGTCACCCAGATATCACTGCTTTCGGCGAGCTGCTTCATCGAATAGCGGCCGAGCAAAACGTCATAGAAGACGCATTGCCGGAAATGCTCGTCAAGATTTGCAGCAAATTCTGGGTCGGAGATGCGTAGCGACCGCGTCGCGTCATAAAGCCGTGAGCCGTAAATCATGCCATTTTTGGTGTAATTGAGATCACCGGGCAGGCCGAACACCACTTCGGATGCATCGGTCAGATAATCGCCGATCTGGCTCGTGAAACTGGCCATGAGGGCAAGGCCCAATGGCACATTACTGATTTGCGCAGGCGCAAGGCTCGGGTTCAACCGGTCGGTGACATGCACGTCGAGCCTTGGCACCATGAGGCAGGTGTACATCAGCGTCGCGCCCAGAAACCAGTTGATCCACGCACGCCAGTCCTGGTTGAAGGCAAGGGTAACGGCTGACAGCGCCAGACCCATTACCATCACGACCTGGAGCAGGCTCTTGTAGCCACCGTCGCCGGTCCAGGCAGCAACCGCCTGAAAGACATTGACCAGATAGTCGCCGCCACCAACCGTATAGATTTCGACCATGGAGCTGTTCCCTCAGGTTTTGCTTAGTTGACGAGTGCGCGGTTCTGGACCGCGCGCGACCAGTCGAGCGAGGCTGCCATGCCGGGCGACATTTGAGCCGCGAGGACATTCTCGATGAAGGCCGTCTTTTCGATGATCTGCATGATCGCATTTACCCGCAGATGCGTGTTGGTCTGCCGGTCAGCGAGACTCTGGCGTACGGCATTCATCTGGCCCTGCCACATCGCAATCTTGGCCTCGTCGGCACCGATGAAGCTCGACATCGAACGGCCTGCCTCACCAACAATGCGGTCGAGAACCGCAAAGAGCAAATCGACGCTCGCAATTTCAGCCAGCGTCTCACGGTCATCGGTCGGCATGCCGCGACCATAAGCTGCCTGTACGGTCAAGATTTTGTACAGTGGCACCGATGCGACCTGAAGCAGTTCCTTTTGCGCCTCGGTGATCGGCGTATCATCTCGGATGGCTTGAACCATGCCTTCGATGAGCGCGGCAACGCGTGGACGAAGCGCTTTGGACGTTGGCAGGCTCAAGGATTTGAATGTGGGATTGAGGCACTTGTCGGGCTCATCGCAATCGAAGATCTTGATCGCGCTGCCTTGTGTCCCGTCGAGCAGGGCAGTTACCAAAGTCGACGAAGCGTCACCTGCAAATGGAACGAACTTACCCGGTTGGTCATCCTTTGGCGGCACATAGATAATCGTGCCGATCAGCGTCATTGCATATTCGGCAAGCTCGCGGTCGAATGTCCCATTTGGCGAAAAGAAGGCCGATTTTTTGAGGATGGTCCAAGTGTAATTGCGTGGCACCCCGGTGCTTACATCGTCATATTTGCCAGCACCCTGTTCGGTCGTGCTTGTACGCTGTCCGCGTGTGCCGCAGCCATGTTTGGCAGCGGCATAGTCGGTGAAGATACCTTCGCTATTGCCAATGGCTTCGCAGATGGCCTTGTCGGCCAGATCGCCTTTAGGCCAGATGCCGCCGACGAGGCCTTGTGCCATTTCGCAGCTATTAATGTTGAGATTGTTCATCAGCTGGGCTTTCTGGCTGAACTCCTGCATGATTTTCGAACATTCAGGGCAGACGGTGTCGATGGCGAGGCTGAAGGCAAAACCGACCGCGTTGTTGGCGACGGCTTTCAGCATCGCGACAATTTCGCTCGCATTGATGAAGCTGAAGCTGCCCGCAAAAATATCGATGCCGCCGCAGCCAGCCCGTGCGCGTGGCAGTTGCAGATTGGCAATGTTGGTCGTTTTTTGCGGATAACGCGTCCAGACATTGCCGAGACTATAATAGCCTGCGGCCTGTCCCTGAAATGCAGTCGGACCGGTGACATTGGCGGCACCCCCAACATCTGACAGGAAGTTATCCATCGAACTTCCGACATCGGCATAGGCAGCTTGAAAGGGCAGGGCGACAATGAGCAGTGCCGCAGTTGCGCGTTTGAACCTAATAATCACGTCCGGCTTCCTTTGTGGTGAGGAGGTAAATACGGTCTAGCAGTTCGTCTGCCGACATGACGCCGTATCCAATGGGAATGGCGCGGCGCTGTTCTGCGTCCCACAGGACGACTGCGGGTGTTACCTTTGGCTCCAGCCCCATCTTGCTGCGCTGCGTGGTCTCGACGGTGTAGTTGGGGAAATGGCGCGACGGGCCGCCATCGGTTGAAATCGCGCGGACGGTAATCGCCCAGGTTCCCGCCACCGACTGGACGATCGGCGACATGACCTCGCAAGCACCACAGCTCTGCGCGAAGAAATAGAAGAGCCCGTAACGACGCCCAAGATTTTGCATCACGTTGTTACGTTCGCTCGTCCGCGCGTCCTGCCACTGCCTTTTGCCCAAGGTCGAGACCGGACGTTGCAGCGTATAGTCGAGGTCGGGGTCCTGCCAGATCGCCCGCTGCCAGACATCACTGAACAGTGAAGCCCGGTCCAGCTGCGCCCGCTGGAAACGGACATAAGCGGTCACATTCTCGTTCGTAGGCTCGAGAATGGCGCGTGCCTTCAATTCACGCAGCTCGGCGGTAATCGCATCGAGCTGGCTCACTGCATTTGGTGGCGGTGCTTGCGGTTCGGCTCTTGGCGCGGCTTTGGGCTTTTCGCAGTAGAACCAATAGCCCAGCTTGCGGTTCTGGCAGTAGAAGGCGTCACTGCTTGCTGCGTGATCGGCCACTGCTGGCTCTGCTGTCTGGCCAAGCGCCAATTGCGGGGTGATGCCCATGAAGCACAATGCGATTGCCAATATGGTTCGAGTTAGCCGGGGGCAGCTTTGTGACCGGCGTTTAGTTGCCATGCGTTGCATAATAATCCTCGATCTTTTGCTGGATATCCTGTGTTGCCTGCATCTCGTCTGGCAGGCGTGCAGCATCGGTGAACTCGGAATAGACTTCGGAAAAATCCATTTGGCTGAGATCGAGCCGGGCGAACTCGTCGATGGTGAAACCGGCGCAGCTTTCTGTCTTTGGCTTGCCCCAGGGCTTGCTCAATTGCTGGCGGCCCTGTTCCTGCAGGATGCGCGACAATTTTGATTCAAAGCAGCAATAGGCCTTCTTCTTGGTCAGGCAGACGCCGAGCACACTGTCCGAGCAGTAGCTACCCACATAGGCGCACAGGCCTTGCGCATCGCGCTCGTGCAACAGCAGTTCCTGCGAATTGCAGCCCAAGGCCACGAGGAGGCTTATGCCGGGAATGAGCGGAAAGCCTTTGCCCTTGCAGCAATTGAGCACGCCAAAAACTTTGGAGGAGCAGGTACCGCGCTCGCCTTTGAACAGCGTAAGCGTGTTCGGATCGAACTCGCGGCGCGCCTGGTCCATCCCGTTCAGTGCAACGACGGCATCCTTGAACTCGTCATTGGCTTCGCGCTCGATGGTTTCGCAAGAGCCATCGATGCAATAGACTGTCCGTCGTCAGATCATTTGGCACAGCTCGCGGCGTAGATTAGCGGAGTGCGGGCCTTGTCTAGGGGTTGATGTTAGGCGGCGAGCTTGCGGTGTTGCAAGCGCCGATGTTCGATGGTCTTTCGCTTGATCCTTTCTC
>JBGSVG010000210.1:0-6738 GCA_041753095.1 Sphingorhabdus sp.
TATTTTGTTTGGACCGCCCAAGAATGTATTTAGCTAAAAGCTGAACTTGATGGTTGCGCCCACGGTGCGTGGATCACCCGGCTGACCTGCAATCAGGCCGACATTGCTCGGTGCGACCTGAAGCAATTCGAAATAATTCACGTCGAAGACATTGCGAACCCAGCCGTAAATGCCGAAATTGTTCGAGCGGAAACCAACCCCGTAATTGGACAGCACGTAACCTTCGACATTTGTGTAGATTGACGGTGACGGGCCGAAGAAGCAGCCTATCCGGAAATGACTTTATTCGGCGGCCTGCAAGTAAGCGTCGGCATCGACATTGTCCGACAGGTTGATTGAATCAAGAAGGTCGGCGGTTTTGTCGCGGACCTGAAGCATCAGCGCGCGGGTGCGGCAGTTTTCTTCCTCGATGCAGTTCTTGCACCGCTCATGCGCGTAACGGCTGGCGCAGGGCACCAGCGCCAGCGATCCGCGCATAATCCGGATGAGATCGCCGTAGCTGACATCAATGGGCGGTACACCCAGCCAATAGCCACCGTCCTTGCCGCGCTGCGAAGCGACGAGGCCCGAGCGCGTTAGTTCCGACAATATGACGGTCAGAAATTTGGGGGGTATTTTCTGCGCCTCCGCGATGTCCGCCAGCTGCACCGGACCTTTGCCATAATGGTCAGACAGATGCTGCATCGCGCGGATGGCGTAATGGGTTTTCTGCGACAGCATGATTTTTCTTTGCGCCCACTCGATTGGTTTTTCAACCCTTGGAGTAGACAAATACTGTTGCCGAAATGAAACTATGATTAACTACTGCATTTTACCTGCATATCATTGTTGCATTGGCAAAAATGCGCGCATAGCCTCTTTACATAACGAGACTCGGTTGAGCGAAACCGCGTCATTTCCAAAAAGGGGGAAATTATGAAGCTCACGAAAACAGCATTGCTGCTGATGGCAACCTGCCTGACAGCGCCCGCTTTTGCGCAGGAAGCGCCTGCGCCTGCTGCGGCTGAAACAGCCGAAGATGAGGGTAAGGCGATTATTGTCACGGGGTCACGGATCAAGCGTGATCCCAATGACAGCGCATTGCCGTTGCAAATTGTAACGACCGAAGAATTTTCGCGAGAAGGTATCAACAGTCCGGAACAGCTTATCTCGTTCCTGTCGACCAACGGTAATGGTTCAGATAATCTTGCGTCCAATTCGGACGTCACCAGCGGTTCCCAGCGCGGCACGAATGGTCTGTCCGCTGCCAATCTGCGCGGTCAGGGTGCATCATCGACACTGGTGTTGCTCAACGGCCGCCGGGTTGCTGCCCACGGGCTTACGGGGTCAGCAGTTGACGTTAATCAGATCCCCTTCGCTGCTATTGAACGTGTTGAAGTATTGAAAGACGGCGCCTCGGCCATTTACGGAACGGATGCAATTGGCGGCGTCATCAACTTCATCACCAAAACCAATTATCAGGGTGTGACGCTGAACGGATTTAGCGATTTCACACAGCGCGGCAATGGTAATATCTACCGGTTGTCGGGAACGGCCGGTTATGGCGACCTGAACGAAGATGGCTTCAATGTCATGGGCGCAGTCTCCTACAGCTGGAACCACATATTGCGCGCGCGAGATCGTAGCTTTGTAAACACCAACCAGCCTAATCGCGGGTTATCTGCCGATACACGCGGCACACCGATTGCCACGATATTTCCGATAGCTGCTAACGGCATTTTTGCACCGACCGGAAGCTTGCTGGCCGGAACGACAGTGCCGGCCGGCGGTGTCAACACACTCGACCTGCCGGGCGGTGCCGGATGTGAAACAATGGATGGCGGCATGGCTTATGACTCTGTGCTTTGGGGTGCGTCAAACGCCTCTTTCGCTTGCGCGTGGGACACCGGCCGCGCCACTGTCCTGCAGCAGCCGTTGCAAACCCTAACATATTATGGCCGCGCCACGGCAAAGCTCGGCGAGCATCAGATATTTGCTGAAATCACGGGGTCGGACGCAAAATCGAGCAAGATTTTCTCGAACAACCAATATAGCGGTAACAGCGGAGCGCTGCCGTTATATTATCCGCGCAACAGCCTTACCGCGGCAACATACGACAGCATCTATAACCAGCTGCTGGCTGCGTTCCCAAGCAATGGCTTACAAGCAAATTACGGGAAGCCTATCGCCTATCGTTGGCGCTGTGTCGCTTGCGGAGAGCGTGAATATAAAACTGACACCAACACACTGCGCGTGTCGGCTGGACTGGAAGGTCCAATTGCCGATAGGTGGGATTATCGCGTTGGCGGTTCGTTTGCGCGCTCTGACGTAACATCGATCTTGGGCAAAGGTTACCATTATCGCGGCATTTTCCCCAATACAGCGTCTGCAATTGCATCGGGCGTACCCGGCGCCGTCAGCGGTGGTATAGATTCTCGAGTACCAATCGCCCCTGGTGCAACGGCACCGGGCATTGTCGGTTTGTTGAACAGTGGTATTCTTAACCCGTTTTCAATTAGCCAATCGGAAGCAGCATTAGCTGGACTGGAGGCGCTTTCCGCCGAAGGCGTTACACTTTATAGCGGCCAGTATAAAGTCTGGCAGATTGATGGTTCGGTGTCGGGATCACTCTTCTCCTTGCCGGGGGGCGATGCAAAAATCGCCATAGGCGCTGACTGGCGTCGTGAATCATACGGCTTTGATGGCTCTGCGGCGGGTATCGTAGGCAAACCCGACATCTTTAACGCGGCATTCGACAACTCGAATGCCTTCGCAGGTGTCAGTCGGACGATTAAGGCAGCCTATGCAGAATTGCTGCTTCCCGTTTTTGATATGCTTGAAGTGACATTGGCGGGCCGAGTGGATGACTATTCGGGTTTCGGTACGACTTGGAATCCAAAGGTTTCCGCTCTTTTCCGACCGACCGAATGGTTGATGTTCCGCGGGTCATATAACACCGGCTTCCGTGCCCCCAACTTTAATCAGATATTCAATGGTTTGACTGAATCACCTCTCAACAGCGCATCGACGGGTGACCCTCTGATTTGCCCCAATGGCGTTGTGACATCCACTGTCCCGGGTTGCGTGTCTATCGCGTCGCAAAATGTGAACGCTACAAGCGTTGGCGGAGGCAATCTTAACATTGGGCCTGAAACGTCCAGCCAGTATAGCGCGGGTGTCGTTTTCCAACCGTCGCGCAACTTCAGCGCGTCTGTCGATTTCTGGTCAATCAATGTTGACGACGTAATCGGTGCGCCGACGGTTGGGGAAGTGTTGCGTTTTTCGTCGGTCTTTGCCGACCGCATTACTCGTAACAGCGCTAACATCATTGATGAAATCAACACACGCGTTGGCAATCTCGGCTCGCGCCGTACGCAGGGTATCGAAGTCGCCGTACGCGGTAATGTCGATCTTGGCGGCGGAACATTGGGCGCCGGGATCGAAGGCACCTATCTGGTCAAGAAAAAGGAACGCTTCGTTGACGATGCACCATATCGCGATCTGATCGGTGTTTTCGCATACACCGGCGATCTCGGTCTGCGGTGGAAGCATAACGCATTCATCACTTGGTCGAATGACGACGTTAGCGTGTCTTTCTCACAGATTTTCCGTAACGGTTATGAGAACAACAGGCTGATTGCCGGTGCGCTAACCCGCCCAGACTATAATGAGCGGGTGAAGAATTATGTTATCTACAATCTTTCCTCGTCAATCCGCATTGATGAGCGATTCCAACTGAATCTGGGCGTTAAAAACCTGTTCGATAAGGATCCGCCTTTTGCGATTACCTATGACAGCGCAACAGGCGCAGGCTCTTCGTGGGAACCACGCGTGGCGGATCCGCGCGGACGTTCGTTCACGGTGGCAGTCGAAGCAAAGTTCTGATTCAAAGGGAAACGCCGGGTATGGATATCAATGCAACTCGGCGCCAAATCATGGCGGGGCTGGCGGTTTTGCTGTCGGCCCCTCCGACTTTTGCGGCCTCGCCCGAAGTAAAGGGCGCTCGCAAGCCTGCGCGCCTTCGCGTCGGGGACACTGTTGGCTTGATTGAACCCGCCTCGGCCAGTGACGAGCCGTTCCAGATTCAGCTGGTCGAAGAAGCCATCATCGCGATGGGCCTTAAACCCAAGCGCGCTCTGCATATCCTTAACCGCTATGGCTATCTCGCTGGCGCGGACAAGGACCGGGCGGGGGACGTCAATGCGATGTTTGCCGACAAGGAAGTCAAGGCCATCTTCGCTGTTCGCGGCGGATGGGGCAGCGCGCGGTTGCTGCCTTATCTCGACTGGGACATGATCCGTTCCAATCCCAAATTGCTCACCGGCTTTAGCGACATCACCGCACTCCACATGGCCATTGCGGCCAAAGGCGGTTTTGTGACGCTGCACGGCCCTAATGCGGGCAGCGCTTGGGGCAAGTCGTCATGGGACAGCTTCCGCCAAATCGCCTTTGAAGGCGGTACGCCTACCTTCGTAAATCCCGAAGGCGGCGAAGACCGGCTTGTCCAACGCCGTTGGCGCACCCGCGTATTGGGCAGCGGCAAGGGCAAGGCTCAGGGCAAATTATTGGGCGGCAATCTGACGGTGCTCACTGCGCTGGCAGGGACGCCTTATTTGCCGAGTTTCGACGGTGCGATCCTGTTCTTGGAAGATGTGGACGAGGCCGAATATCGCATCGACCGCATGCTGACCCAATTGGGGCAGGCGGGTGTGCTCAAGAATTTGAAGGGCGTGGTGTTCGGCCAGTGCACCGACTGCGCCAACAAGACCGGCAGCGCGTTCACACTGAACGATGTGCTGACCCAGCATCTGGGTTCACTCGGTATTCCAGCATATCAGGGGGCGTGGTTCGGGCACATTACCGATCAATTCACGCTGCCTGTTGGCGGCATGGCTGAAATCGATGCCGATGCAGGTACGCTGCGTTTGCTGGAGCCAGTCGTCGTTTAACTTACCCCTTGGGTAATCAGCAGCGCGAAGATGTTGTTCGCCATGTGCAGCAATATGTTGGTCCGGAGCGATCCTGTCAGGTGGTAGAGAAAACCGAACGCCAGGCTCAGCGACATCAGGCCGGGTATTGCATATGGCTGCATATGCACCAGTGCAAAGCCCAATGACGAGAGAATAATTGCGCCCCAAAACGGCATATATTTGCCCAGCGCGTTCTGTAACATTCCGCGAAACAGCAGCTCTTCGACAATCGGTGCAGCAATGCCAATGGCAAAAAGCCCGGCAGCGACGTTCAGCGGAGTCCGCGGTATGCTGGCAATCATCTTTTCCATTTCTTCCTGCATCTTGACGCCAGGAATGGCGTAATGGGCGTAAAGAAAGTTGAAAAGCATAGCGGCGACCACGAAGACGATTGCCAAGGCAGCAACCCGGCTAAATGATAACCGACCGAAATCTGTCAGGCCCAGTGATCGGGCGCGCCCGTCCTTGCGTAAATATACCCACATTAGGGCCATCTGGATAATCGCGGAACTGACGAGACCCCATAATATGACCATTGGGTTGTTCAACGCAGAAGCGGTTCCCCCGGGGCCGGAAACGCCAATGCCCACGGCCATGATGACCGCAGTGCAAACCCCTTGCAGCAGGAAATACAGAACAATCCAGCCAATGCTGGGCAGAATGCGGGGGAAGGGCTTCATATCTGCCACTTCTGCTATCGACTGCGGCGTTGCTGCCAGGTTATCCATTGTTCGCCCCGCAAAATAGGTGAAGGCCCGCGCTTGGCGGCCCCTCACCCTTGTTACACATTGGATATCAATAAGCTACCCGTTGTGCAGTCAGGCCATAAGCGGGGAGCAGCGCCTGAACACTTGTCGGACCTGAAAGATGGCCAGCGCCGACGGCCATGAAGGTCACGCCCGGCTTTTCCATCTGGGCGTCTATCCATTTCGCCCAGTTGGCGTTCCGATTGGTCAGCAGGGCGTCATACAAGGCGCGGCTGGTCATACCCTCGTTCATCAACTGACCCAATGCGTCGGGGTCGGGTGTTCCCCAAAGTTCGACCATCCGGTCCATCATTTTCCCGGTATCATCGGTCATTTTCGCGGTTTCAATCAGGAAGCGGATTTGGTCGGCTTCGGGAATAGTGTCGAATATGCCAAGCTGGTATTCCATCGTCTCAACGCCGCCAATCGGCTTCTTGCTTGCGTTCGCCGCTGCCGTCAGCTGCTTTTCCACGCCGCTATTGGCGTCGAAGCCCTGCTTTTGCATGTTGACGACTGACAATGTCACCGCAGCTGCCCATGGGTCAAGCGGGTCAAGTGCTGCTACAGGCAAACCGATTTTGCCAACCGCAGCTTCGTAAATAGGGCGATCACTATCGGTCATTTTTGACCGTAATGTTTTGCCGCTGGTGTCGATCGCCAGCTTGGAAAATAGCTGCTGCGTTTCGGCTGGAGAAGGCTCGACCATTTCCAGTACGAGCCGGTCAGACTTGTCGAACGCGTCCTTCACCGCCTCATCAAACCAGCCAAGGCCGGGTTTCAGGATATGGACCGTACCGAACAGGTAAATGGTGGTGTCTTCGTCTTTGACCACCCACAAAGCTGGGTCGACGTCCTTGACCGAGACTGGCTGAACCTTGACCGGGTCGAGCGCCTCAACGGCGGCGGGCGCCTCGGTTGGACCATCCTGCGCCATGGCCGGTGCAAAAGCGAGCAACGCAGTAGCTGCTAGTAAAGACTTTAAATATGTACGCATGAAGATTCTCCCAGAATAGAGTTATGAAGAGTTGAACGATAAATTCCTG
>JBGSVG010000211.1:0-4259 GCA_041753095.1 Sphingorhabdus sp.
ACTTGCCGTTAGTCCCGGTAATTCCGATCACCCGGTGCGGTGGCAGATTTGGTCGTGCCATCGAAAATAGTTCGATGTCGCCGATTAACGGAATTCCGCTCGCCCTTGCCTTGTCTGCGATAGGATGACGGTTAATCGGTATGCCGGGCGAAACGACAATACCGTCAAAATCCGATAGATCGGCATCAATGGGATCGCGAATCGTAGCTATGTCGGCTACTTTGGCGCGCGCGCTCTCATCATTGTCCCATGCGAGCAGTTCGGCGCCGCCTGCCGCCAGCGAGCGTGCAGCCGCCAAACCGGAGCGCGCAAGACCCAACAGGGCATATTTGCGGTTTTTGAAGGCCGAGCTGGTAATCATCTGAGCTTGAGGGTCGATAGCCCCGCAAGCGCCAGAACGAACGCTACGATCCAGAACCGGATGACTACCGTGGGCTCAGACCAACCCAGCTGTTCGAAATGGTGGTGAATTGGTGCCATGCGGAAAATCCGCTTTCCCGTCCGTTTGAACCAGAACACCTGGATGATGACCGAAAACGCCTCAACCACAAACAAACCGCCGATGATGGCGAGGACGAATTCATGATGTGCGACAACGGCGATAGCGCCCAGCGTTCCACCGAGCGCGAGACTGCCAGTGTCTCCCATGAATACCGCAGCCGGGGGCGCGTTGAACCAGAGGAATGCTAAGCCAGCGCCGACGATCGCACCGCACAGCATGGCGAGATCACCAGCTCCAAGATAAAATGGAATGCCGAGATAATCGGCATATTTTGCGTTGCCGACCATGTAGACAATCAGCATGAACGCAATCGACGCGATAATGACTGGCATTGTCGCCAGCCCGTCCAGGCCATCGGTAAGGTTCACCGCATTGCCGAATGAAACGATCACGAAGGCACCAAAGGGAACGTACCACCAGCCAAGATCCACCACCGGGCCGTTCACAAATGGGAGGTACAGCATGCCGCCCGACTGCCATACGATCAGCGATACCGCGACACCGGCGATAGCAAATTCATACATCAGGCGAACCTTGCCCGATACGCCCTTATGGCTTCGCTTTTTGACCTTGTCATAGTCGTCCATAAAACCAACGATGCCGAAGCCGGCCATCACAAGAAGGCAGGCCCATACGTAAACGTTCGCAAGATCCATCCAGAGCAGCATGGATACGGAGATGGCGATCAATATCATCAACCCGCCCATTGTCGGCGTACCGACCTTGGCAAGGTGCGACTGCGGACCGTCGCTGCGGATCGGCTGCCCTTTGCCCTGACGCACGCGTAACATTCCGATGAACTTCGGGCCAATCATCAGCCCAATAACAAGCGCTGTCGCGACAGCGGCGCCAGACCGAAAGCTAAGGTAGCGAATAAGGTTTAGACCGCCCGGAAACCCCAAATATTCCGCCAATATATACAGCATTAGCCTTCCCCACCCACCAAGGCATTCACGACCAAGGAAAGACCCATAGAGTTAGAGCCTTTGACCAATATTGTATCGCTTTCACATAAATCGCTTCTGAGGAGTTCGAGCGCCTCCCTTGCGGTTGCGCAATGCGCGAATTTGGCAGGACCCTCAAGCCCTGCTTTCAACTTTTCAACGAGAATCTGCATCTCTTCACCGACGAATATGGCGTAATCGACATTAGCCGCAGCTAATATCGTCGCGAGCCCGACATGATATTCCTCGCTCTTGTGTCCTAACTCTTTCATCGCGCCAAGAACTGCAACCTTGCGACCCTTTACCTTGCCGAGCTCCGCAAGTGTCGCCGCCATGGAGGCGGGGTTCGCGTTGTAGCTCTCGTCCAAAAGCAACGCGTTGCCACCGCCCACTGATATAATGTGCCGCGCGCCGCGGCCGGCGAGACCGCCAAGCTCAGCCATTGCCAGACCCGCTGCCGCAAGATCGCCGCCAACTGCTTCGACCGCCGCCAGCACTGCCAGTGAATTGGCAATCCAGTGGTTACCCGCCTGTGAAAGCGTATAGCATAAAGCACCACCCGGCAGCTTGGCGGTAATCAGTGAGCCTCCATCCGCCGCCGCGACATGGTCAAGCACGCGCACGTCGGCACTGGCAGAAAAACCAAAGCTGACAATGTTATCCGTATATTTTTCGGCGGCAGCCCGAAGGCTCCGGTAATGCGGATTATCGGCAGGAATAATCGCTGCTCCCCCCGGTATGAGACCTTCAAAAATCTCCGCTTTGGCATCGGCAATGGCAGCTTCGTCTGTGAAAAACTCGATATGCGCGGGAGCAATTGTTGTCACAATAGCCGCATTCGGTCGCACCAATTTTGTCAGTTCCCGCAGTTCGCCGGGATGGTTCATTCCCATTTCGAACACACCATATTGCGTATCACGCGGCATCCGTGAGAGGCTAAGCGGTACGCCCACATGGTTGTTGTAGCTTTTGACCGAACGATGCGCTTTGCCCCGTGAAGAACGGTCTAAGGCAGCATATAACGCCTCCTTGGTGCCGGTCTTGCCTGCCGAACCCGTAACACCGACCACTTTGCCATGCATCCGGTCACGCGATGCCGCGCCGAGCGCATTCAGGGCGACGAATGTGTCTTCGACCAAAATATGCGGATATGCGACCGGTTCACTGACGATAGCGCCGGCAGCGCCATTGGCGAAGGCCTTGTCGATGAATAAATGCCCGTCGGTCGCCTCTCCCTTCATCGCAAAGAACAGATCGCCTTTGCCGATTTCGCGCGAGTCAAAAGCAACACCGTTTGCGTCAAATTCGCCGGACGCACTACCGCCAGTCGCAACCAGTAATTCCGCATGAGTCCATAAAGGCGTCACGCGGCGCATTCCCGTGCCACTTCGACATCGTCGAACGGCAGAACACGGCCCATAATTATCTGACCCTGCTCATGCCCTTTCCCGGCAATCAATACGATGTCATCGGGTTCGGCATGTTCGATAGCAAAGGCAATGGCATAACGACGGTCGCCAATATCATGCGCGCCTGGCGCTCCTGCCAAAACATCTGCGCGGATCAGTGCCGGGTCCTCGCTGCGCGGATTATCATCCGTAACAATCGCAATATCGGAGTCGGCAACGGCAATCGCACCCATTTCGGGGCGCTTTCCCTTGTCGCGGTCACCGCCTGCGCCAAATACGGTAATAAGCTTGCCCTTGGTATGCGGGCGCAGCGCCGCGATCGCGGCCTTCAAGCCGTCGGGTGTATGCGCATAATCGACATAGACCGGTGCGCCGCTTTTCGTGATCACGGCGCGCTCAAGCCTGCCTCGCACCGGTTGCAGCCGCGCGATATGCCCGAGCAGATTTTCGATATCGCCCCCACTCGCCATCACGATCCCAGCAGCTACCAACACGTTGGACGCTTGATAGGCGCCAATCAGCGGCAGCTTGACCTTGTGGACATCGCCCTGAATCCGCAGTTCCAACGTCTGTCCCAATTGCGTTGGCTGGCGTGACAGAAGCTCGATGCCCTTGCCTTTCTCACCTACAGTTATCAATCTCATTTCCCGCTTTTTCACACGGGCAATAACTTGGTCCGACCACTCATCATCGGCCCAGATGACAGCGGTGCCGTTTTCGTCGACTACCTCATCGAACAATCGCATCTTGGCTTCAAAATAATCTTCCATGCTGCCATGATAATCCAGATGATCGCGGCTGAGATTCGTGAACGCAGCAACCGATACCGGCACACCTTCGCTGCGATATTGTGATAGGCCGTGGCTCGATGCCTCGAAAATGGCATGGCTAATGCCCTCGCGCGCGAGGCCGGACATGTTCGAGAGAAACGTGACAATATCAGGCGTCGTCAGACCTGTTTTCGACTGATCGGATGCAGTGGTAATGCCCAGCGTGCCAATGGAAGCCGCATTATGCCCTGCCATACGCCAAAGTTGCCGCGTTAGTTCGGCAGTCGATGTCTTGCCGTTGGTCCCAGTGACGGCAGCAATATTTTGCGGAAACGGCCGGAAAAACTTGGCTGCAAGATCGGCAAAAGCCCGGCGCGGCGCAGCGTCCGCGATATGCACCGCCCCGGAAACTCGCGCTTCCGTTCGCGAAACAATGGCAATTGCTCCCGCAGCGACCGCTTCGTCGATAAAATCCTCGCCGTTAAATGCGGCGCCCTGAAACGCCCCAAAAACCGTTCCGGGCGCAATTTTCCGGTGGTCGATGGCAAAGCCCGTTACATTCTGTTCGGCAACGGCGCTTTCGAGACCGCTTACCAATTGCCCGAGCTTCACTATCGCTCTCCCTTCGCCTTCC
>JBGSVG010000212.1:0-5816 GCA_041753095.1 Sphingorhabdus sp.
CATCCAGTTGCGCTTCGGCGGGGACATCGACAAACAGGTCATCGATGCTGTTCGCGCCAATGACGCCGAGCATGGCTTGGCGGTCGGTTTGGGTAAGCGGGAGATAACGCATGATATTCCTTAAAGTCCGTCGACAAACGCCTTGTAGGCTGCCGCATCCATAAGACTGTCGAGTTCGCTGGTATCGCTGAGCGTCAGCTTGAAGAACCAGCCCTCGCCTTCGGGATCGCTGTTCACCAGCGCAGGGTCGCTTTCGAGCGCCGCATTGCCTTCAATCACCGTGCCGCTAACCGGCGCGTAGACATCCGATGCTGCCTTGACCGATTCGACAACCGCTGCATCGCCGCCCTTTTTAAGAGCCGCTCCGGCCGCAGGAATTTCAGCAAATACAATATCGCCAAGCTGGCCCTGCGCATAATCGGTAATTCCGACAGTCGCGGTCTCGCCGTCGACGTCAATCCACTCATGATCTTCGGTATAATAACGGGTCATACGGCTTTTCCTCTCCGGTGATAATGATGGGGAATGAAGGGCATCGGCGCGACGGCGATCGCAATCCGCTTCCCGCGAACTTCAGCTTCAAGTGCGGTGCCCATGGCGGTGTGGGCGCTGGTTACATAGCCCATGGCAATCGGCGCGCCGACGCTGGGCGCGAAACCACCACTGGTGATTGTGCCAACCTGGTCATCACCCGCAAAAATCATCGCACCTTCGCGGACCGGCATTTTTCCTTCGACATTAAACCCAACCAACTTGCGTGACGCTCCGTCGGTCAGGGCCTTCAGGATGCGCTCGGCGCCGTTGAAGCCGCCCTCTGCGCGCCGGCGCTTTGAAATCGCGAAGGATGCATTGCCCTCGACCGGGTCGACATCGGGATTCATGTCATGCCCGTACAGCGGCAACCCAGCCTCCAGCCGCAGCGAATCTCGCGCGCCCAGACCTATTGGTTTGACTTCGGGTTGCGCACAGAGCGCATCAGCCAGCTTTTGTGCATGCGTGGCCGGAACCGAAATCTCGAACCCATCCTCACCGGTGTAGCCAGAACGGCTTATCCACAGCGGCTCTGGGTCAGTCTTTGGTCCCCAGAAAAACGAGCCTGCTTCCATGAAGAAAAGCGCATCCACGCCGGGAACAACGCGGGCGAGCGCCCCTGCCGCTTTTGGCCCCTGCAACGCCAGCAGCGCGCGGTCATCCATGTGATTGATCGTGATCTCATCGGGCAAATGCTCGCGCAGATAGCCCATATCGTCCCATTTGACCGCCCCGTTCACGACGACATACAGCCCCATCGGTGCCTTTGTGATCATGAGGTCATCAAGAACACCGCCATCTTCCGCCAGCAGAAGCGAGTACCGCATCTTGCCTTCATTAAGCGCGCTGATGTCGCCAGGCACCAGAGCCTCAAGCGCTTCTGCCGCGCCCTCGCCCGACAGCATAAGCTGGCCCATATGCGAGACATCGAATAGCCCGGCATTTTCTCGAGTCCAAAGATGCTCGGCCATAATGCCTTCATACTGGATCGGCATATGATAGCCCGCAAACTCGATCATCCGCGCGCCATTTGCACGGTGCCACGCGTCCAGGGGCAGATCCAATATTTCGATGGGTTCGAGTTCTTCGTCGTCGCTCATATCAGTCCGTTCAAGAGTCGCAGCAACTGACGTCGGTTGACGCCAAGTCTGCTGCCCCCTCTGTCACGGATACCTGAGAGCTTTACCCCTTCGGCGGCCTCGTAAGGCTCTTTCCAGAGTGTCGCAAAAGCCGAAGCGGTCCTTTTGCCTGAGAGATTCCGGGGCGGTTGCTCCTTCGGCGGTCCCTTAAAGAGACGCTCTCCCGCTTCGTCAGCGACCGTAGCGCCTTGACTGCACGAACCGGCAGAGTCAACCGGCGAGCGCGTTTATCTCATCATTTTCGTGGATAAATCTGCCTTCGCCTGCACCGGCGACGAGCGCGGAAATTGCCCGGGCCACTTTTGCCGACGGCGTCGACCGATAACGGCTTAGGCTGCCAAGCATCAAAAGGTCGGTGAGCGGCGAAAGCATGATAGCAACCGACTCGCCAGGACGACTGTCGGACCGGGTGCCGCCGGTCAGCAGTCCGGGCCGGATAATGTCCAACCGACCAAATTTCAGAGTTTGTAATTCGTGCTCAACCTCGGCCTTGGTTCGCAGATAAAAGCTACTGCTGGCAGGCATTGCGCCGACGGAAGATACCGAAATCATATGCCGCGCACCGGAATCGCGAGCTGCTTTGGCGAACGCCAGTACCAAGTCATGGTCCACCGCGCGGAAAGCATCTCTCGAACCGGCAGTTCGCATGGTCGAACCGAGGCACGAAATGGCGACATCCAGAGATAGGCCAGCAATGATCGACGCCCAATCCTCGCTTGGCGCCACATGCTGCGTAACGTTCGCAGACAGTTCGTCCGGTTGCCGACGTAGCAACGCATGGACCTCGATTCCATCAGCTGCCAGAAATTCCACCGCTTGCTGTCCAACCAACCCGCTGGCACCCGCAATCACAACCTGCGTCATCCCTGCTCTCCAAAAATTGCGCGATGGCAATTTTGCGCATAGCGATCGGTCATTCCAGCAAGGAAATCGGCGATATGGCGGCTCCGATACGGTTCGCCATCTGGTGCACCCGCTTGCCAATCGGCGGGCAATAATGACAGGTCGTCTGAGTACGCCCGATAAAGTTCGGCGATGACCGCCTGCGCGTGGTCGGCGGCTTCCTGCTGCGCGGGGTGGTGGTAGAGATTGGCGTACATGAATGCCTTTAACTGCCGTTCGCGGTCCGCCAGCGCATCCGAAAATCCGCCAATCTGCTGCCCTGCCGAGCGGATTTCGGCAACGCTCTGTATGTCTATTTCCGCCAGTCTGGCTCGCGTCGTGTCGATAACGTCGTTGACCATCACGCCAATCTGCTCGCGGACGAGTTCGCGGATTAGCGTTTCACGGCGCGCATCAGGATATGTCGCTGCAATCCGGTGCCAGCGCTCCGCAATGAACGGCATTTCCAGAAGCTGCTCCAGCGTCAACAACCCGGCACGGATACCATCGTCGATATCGTGATTGTCGTAGGCGATATCATCCGCCACGGCCGCAATCTGGGCTTCAAGCGATGGCCAGCTTGGCAATTCGAGGTCGAATGCCGCATTAACTTCAGCTAACGCCCATGTCGGTTGGGTCACTGGCCCATTATGCTTGGCAAGCCCTTCGAGTAATTCCCAACTGAGGTTCAAACCCGGCCAGGACGGATAGGGACATTCCAGCTGTGTCAGCGTTCGTAAGGTCTGAGCGTTATGGTCAAATCCGCCATGCGGCTTCAACGCCTCTTCAAGCGCATCCTCACCAGCATGGCCGAACGGCGGGTGGCCGATGTCATGAGCAAGGCATAAGGCCTCGGTCAAATCTTCGTTCAGCCCAAGCGCACGCGCAATTGTTCGGCCTATTTGCGCGACCTCAAGGCTGTGCGTCAGGCGGACCCTGTAGTGATCGCCATCTGGCGAAATGAACACCTGCGTCTTGTGGCGGAGACGGCGGAAGGCAATCGAATGGATAATCCGGTCACGGTCGCGCTGGAAAATGTCGCGCGGTCCGCGAACATCCTGCGATGCTTCAGGATAGAGCCGTCCGCGGCTTTGATCGGGATGACAAGCATAAGGCGCGAGTGATGACATGACGGCGCTTATGCCGCCATGCGGAGACAACGCAAAGCCGCTATTTCGATTTAAGTGCAGTTACTACGACGCCGTTTTCGCTTTTCCACATGAAGCCATCGCCGCCAGCTTTCTTGAAGTCGCTTTCCCATTTTTTTGCGGCTTTCATGTCGGCAAATGGCCCGACCAGCAAACGGCTGGTTTTACCCCAAGCCGAGGTCCAGCCGCTTTGTGCTTTGAACAGGTCGACGCTCTTCTTGCTCCACTTGCGGTAATCATAGCCAAGCGCGCTTGCCTCACCGGTCGCAATCTGAACCCAGAATCTGGCTGGACTTGCTGGTTCGGCCTTACTCTTGGCAGCAGATTTCGGATCAATCTTGGGAGTTTTGAGCGCCGGATCGACAGCGGCCGTTTTGGCAACCGCCGGTTTAATCTTCTTCAAATCGACGGGCACGACAGAACGCTTCTGCTCATCTTCGGGTATCTGGATGGAGCTGACAATCGCCGCAAGGTCAAAGGCTGGTGCGGCAGCAACCGGTTGGGGCTGAGCAAGTACCGGCGCAGTTACAACCGTGGACGCTGGCACAGCCGCTGCAGCAATCGGTTCGCCGCCGGGCATTGGCCCCTGCATGACTCCAACTGATGCAACGGGCTGCGCTACAACCGGTGCTGTGCTGGCCAAACTAATTTCGGCAGCGCCCGATGCAGTACCTGTTGGTGTCAAAACTTGTCGACTCTGGTCAAGCGAAGCCGGGGACGATTCAATCGGAGCTCTTACGACAGTTGCCGATGCAATTTGGGTGGCGTTCGGCGTTGGTTGCGAAACAGGGGGCAACTGATTGTCAGTGGCGACGTTACGCGCGGGCAATATTGTTTGTTGCTCGACGATGGTGGTTTGTGATCGTTGAGGGATATTGACGTTTACCAACGGCCTCGCAGATTCAGGTGCTGGCAGTCCCCCAGCATTCGTGCTGGTGATTTTGGCGACCTGCGCTTCCTCAACCTTGGCCCTGGCCGTTTCAGTACCGAGCCGCGAACGATCTGTTTTAGGCAGCCTGATCGATTCAGGGATGCTGGCCGTCGCTATTTTAATTTCTTCTTTTTCCCGTTCCCGTCGCTCCCGCTGCGTTTCGGGCTTCTTATCCTTCTTTGCGGGCAGGGATTTCGCATTTTTGGTTCCAAGCGGGGCGCCAGCCGGAATGAGCCGGTTTTCGCCGGAGTTTGGCTGAGCCTGTGGCAAAGCCGACGCCACCCGGCGCACCTGCTCACTGTCGCGCCCTACATATTGGCTAGCAGGGAAATGGCCGAGATGAATTGCAGCGGCCTGTTGCGCTGCTGTCAGTTCGGGCATGAGACGCAAATAACGTTCCATGCGCTGCGCCGACGTCGGGTCCATAAAACCTTGCGTTACCTTATTAGATTCGCGGAAATCCCCGCGCGCTGCCAGCATAAAAGCACGGGCGCGCCAGGCCGAAGCGCTATTTTTCTGCAATAACGGGACGAGCATCGCGTCAGACTCTGCCTTTTGACCTGCGAGCGATAACGATATCGCTTGCCGGATCAGGATGTCATCAGAAGCGGACGCCGAACGCGCGAGTTTGTAATCCTGCTGTGCGCGGCTGAAATTACCCAACAGGTCGAACGCAAGCGCGCGGTCTGCCGCAATCGACCTTTCGCTCACACCTAAACGTACCGCATCGTCAAACAGTCGCAATGCCTCAAAGGGGTTTTCAGTGCGGACGGTCGCAGCGGCGAGTCCGGATACTATTCTGCCGTTGTTGGGCCGTATTGCGTTGGCGCGTGTGAAAAAGTTCAGCGCGGCATTAGCATCGCCCAATATGAGCGAGGCGTTGCCGGCATCGGCCAGAGCGTCAGCGTCAGTAGGGTTATATGAAATGCGGCGAATGGCTGCGCGCAGCTCAGCAGAACCGGCCGGCTCTGCGACCGCCTGAACAAATGGAGCATTCGCCTTGGGGGGGCCGTCGAGCGCACTTTCGTCGGCGTCTTGTGCAAAAACACTCGCTGAAAGAGCAAGAACAGAAATTGCCCCAAGGCTACGTAACAATATCACATTCATGCTGTTCTATTGGTATCCCGTTTGGCCGATGCAAAGCGTTACTAGACTCTGCTCCGGCCAACGGTTGCATAAAGAAGA
>JBGSVG010000213.1:0-2188 GCA_041753095.1 Sphingorhabdus sp.
GGCGGCATGCTTGGCAATGTCCTTGGCGGCGCGCTGGGTGGCGGTCAGCAGGCGGCACCAGCTGCTGGAGGTCTGGGCGGCCTCGCGTCGATGCTCGACATGGACGGCGACGGAAATCCGCTCGACGACATCATGGGCATGGCGGGTAAAATGATGCGCTGAGACCCGCAGTAATGCGTCTAAGGTTCCACTAAGGTGTCACCTTAATCGCGTTGGTCGACGCTATGTCCTAAAGCGACAAAATATACGGCTGCCGCCGACCTCACTGTCTCCTTTGTCGCTTTAAGCGATGGGGGAGCATTGCGGAATTTGTTGGGGGATGGATTAACAAGTTCAAAGAGCAGGTGCTGAGTCTCTCAAACCAAATCCTACATTGCAATGCCATCCATATATTGACAATAAACGCGCAATTTTGTATTTATAGGAAATGGCGCAAATGAATGTATCTATTCCCGACAAGCTCAAAAACTGGGTTGAAAGCCGCGTTGCCGATGGCAGTTTTGCAAGCAGCAGCGATTATGTGCGCGATCTGGTTCGCCGTGACCAGCGTGCCGAAGAAGCGCGTTTGCGATTGCAATCAGAAATCGACAAAGGGCTGGCGTCGCCCGAAAGCGACCGGACAATAGCCGACATCATCACCGAAGGCCGCGCAAAATATCAATGACAACGCTGCGCCTTCGCGAAGAGGCGTTGGCCGATCTGGCCAAAATCGCTGATTATGGCGCAAGTGCCCACGGCTGGCCGGCCGCCGAAGCGTATTTGCAAAGCATCGATGGCGCGCTGGAGCAGTTAAAGCTTTATCCGCTATCCGGAATGGCGAGACCGGAGTTTGCGGTTGGTTTGCGCAGCCTGTCTTTTCGGCAGCATCACATTTTCTATCTGTTTTCGGATGACCACATTTCGGTGGTGCGTGTTCTTCACAAGTCTATGGATGCAGAACCGCGGCTCCACAACATTTAGACATTCGTCATTTTCGATAGACTGCAGGATCTAATCGGTGGCCGACGATGCTGTCCGAGTAAGGAAGAATCAAAATTCTCCTGAATTTAATTTCTCGATTGTTTCGAGAAAAATATCTTAGAATCTGGAGCAGTTGTCTGCGAGTCCAAATGCTATTGAGAACCCTTACTTGACTCAAAGGCTTTGTGATACCCGCTCCCCCGCTTCGCCGGTCGAGGATAACAAGTAAAAGGTCGGCATATGAATACAGAAACCGATTATCATTTCGCCGTCTGTCGAACGTCACAACAATGCGCTTCGATTGCCTGCCGGACCCCGCAAACAAGTCATTTATGCGCTCATTGTCGTCGATCTGTCCTCGGATGTCTCGAAGAAATCTTAGTTTGCTTTTCGCTCTATAAGCGGAAGCGATATCTGCAAATATTTGATCAAGCATCGCGGTAGCCGATCTACTCAATTCACCGCCTCCACCAATAACACCGCGCCATCAGCCCCCGTTACCCGCACACGCGCTCCCACCTGTGCATCCGCGCCGCGTGCCGACCATACGCTATCGCCAACTTTCACCCGTCCGTTGCCGTCGGCAATCGCCTCTACGACGGTGACGATTTCGCCGGTTAGCCTTGCGCCGCGGTCGTTCAATTTGGGGTCGTCGGTTTCGATAGGATTATCCTGCAGAAACTTCTTGCCAGCGAATACCGTCAATACTGACAATATGGCGAACATCGCGACCTGATAGGCTACCGTTATCGGCAGAAAATAATCGAGCACGCCAACGATAATCGCGGCCAGCCCAAGCCACATCAGGAAAAATCCGGGCGCGACCATTTCGGCGACGCCGAGGATCAGGCCCAGCGAAAGCCAGAACCAGTGGGTTGAAATAGTATCGAGCCATTCGGCCATCTTATTTGCCCCCCGCAGCGGATTTGTCCGAAAGCGCGTCCTTGGCCAGCTCGCCGATACCGCCGAGCGTTCCAATCAAAGCGGTTGCTTCGACCGGGAACAATATCGTCTTGGCATTGGGTGAGGTGGCGAAGAGGCCGATGGCTTCGACATATTTTTGCGCGACGAAATAGTTGATTGCCTGACTGCCGCTGCTGGCAATTGCGGCGGAGACCATTTCGGTTGCCTTGGCTTCGGCCTCCGCCTCGCGTTCGCGCGCCTCTGCGTCGCGGAAGGCGGCTTCGCGGCGGCCTTCGGCCTGCAGGATGGCGCCCTGCTTCTCGCC
>JBGSVG010000214.1:0-2807 GCA_041753095.1 Sphingorhabdus sp.
CCAGTGCAGTGCAATGGCCGTCTTGCTATATTTCCCCACGCCGTCACTCCCTTAAAAGCATGAAGTGACGGCATGTCGAATGTTAGCGGTTATTATGCCGCCGGCAGTTCCGTCACTTGCGGCACCTTACCCTGTGCAACTTGAACTGCAAACACTTCACGCATCAGTTGCAAAGAGAACAGATGTGCGTGGATAAGCGCGAGAATGCCGTTCTGGTTGAGCTTGCGCACGGCATCGCCGCGCAGATCGCGCAGCTTGGTTTCATCAACCATTTTGAAACCGCGATAGATGAAAGGCGTATCCTGGCCTTCTTGCTGAATCGAAACTTCACCGTCCATTAGCAGGTCAAGCTTTTGCAATTCTTCGACGAACGCGTGCGTTTGTGCACCCGCATTTTCAAAGTCTTCGCAGAATTTCAGGATAGCTTTGGTATTTTCGCTCGGCTGACCATCTTCAAATAATGCGGTGCCTTCGTCATATTCGCCAACCGCGCCAGATGTCGGATCAAAGCACAGTGACAATTCGTCGGTATCCGGACGAAGCTTGGCGAGCAAAAATGGATAGCGACGGATATATGCAGGCACATAAACCGGGCGATCAAACTGCCCCTCTTCATTCATGAAGGTGTTAACGCCCTCATTCATTCCCATCAGCACCAAAGGCACAGGGGTTTCCGATGCCGAAAAAATAATTGGATAATTGCGTGATGCAGGCACGAACTCTTCGATCGTCAGCGGGATGGCATGTTGGCCGTCCATGAACTTCGCATTTTCCAGCATTCGCGATTTCCATGTCCCATGTTCATTGCTGTTCAGCGGGACCAGGTCTTTATAAAGAAGCGGCAAATTGGCGGCTTGGGGCGCGGTGGCCATCGGAAACTCCATTGATTGAGAAAGTGACAGAAATTCGTTGCGGCGCTTTAGGCGGACAGGCTCGCTTAGGCAAGCGGAACAAGCTTGCCGGGGTTCATGATGCCAAGCGGATCGAACGCTGATTTGATTGCCCGTAAGGCGGATAATCGCGCAGGTTCCGAAAGTCTGGCAAACTCGTCAATTTTTGCTTGGCCAATGCCATGTTCGGCAGATAGCGACCCCGCATAATCGCGCACACGGTTATAAACATGTGACGTTATCGCCTTGCCTTCGCCCGCATACCAGTCTGCAACGGGAACATCGGTTGGAGCCTTGACGTGAAAATGGATGTTGCCGTCGCCCAGATGGCCGAAAGCAACAGTTTTCGTTCCCGGCCATTGGTCCTCAATCACCGGGGATTCCGCCGTAATAAACCTCGCCATCGCCTCCACCGGGACGCTGATATCATGTTGAAGCGCCGGTCCTTCGGCGCGCTCAGCCTCGGCTATCGAGTCCCTGATTTTCCAGAATGCTTCTGCCTGTGCCTCGCTGCTGGCGATTGTGGCGTTCTCCAGCAGGCCAGATCCGATTGCCTCTTCCAGCAATCTGGCCGCAAGTTCGGCAGGCGCAGGCTGGGCAGGATTGTCCTGCATAAACTCCATAAGTGCATGCCAGTGATGTGCGGTTTCAAGCGGTGCCCGCGTACCGGTGATATGTTTGACCACTGCGTCGAGTGCGCGTTGCGGTAATATTTCGAACCCCTCAAGCCTGTCGCGGGCGTGACTTTGCATAAACAAGAGCAGTCGATAAGCCTGTTCCGGATTGTCTAGCCCAACCCAGATTACCACGCGGTCGATGAGCGCAGGTACCGTTTGGAGCACGGCGCCGGTGACAATACCAATCGTCCCTTCGCTGCCTATGAGCAAATGTTTCAGATCATAACCGCGATTGTCTTTCTTCAGCGGTGCCATGCCATCGTAGATGGAACCATCAGGCAGCACAGCCTGCACCCCTGCAACCAATTGACGCATCGTGCCGTGGCGTAGCACCTGCGTGCCGCCTGCATTAGTAGATATCAGGCCTCCAACGGTTGCCGATCCCTTACCCCCTAAGGTCAGCGGAAAACGCCGACCTTCGGATGCAACCGCTTCGTGTAGATTTTGCAAAATCGCGCCGGCTTCGCATCGTACCAGCCCGCTATCAGCGTCGACCGACTGTATGGCGTTCATGCGGCGCAGAGAAATGATGACCTGCTCGCCACTGGCGTCGGGTGTAGCACCTGCGACCATACCGCTATTGCCGCCTTGCGGGACCAGCGCCAATCGATATTTGCCAGCAATGCGGACGACAGCGGCGACCTCTTCGATATTGAACGGTGACACCAGGGCAGCTGCCGATCCGGTAAACCGTCCGCGCCAGTCGGTAAGCCAGGGCGCCATGACATCAAGGTCCTCGGTAAACCCTTTCGGTCCCAGCAATTCCCGTAATTCGGATAATGCGTTTACATTTGGCACGGTGTCTTCCGATAGATTGACAGCGATGGACGGAATGTTCAATTCATATAACGTTCAACCCTATCGACTAAAGCTCCACAAACTTCAACTTGATACCGGAACGATTCTTGCGCGCAGCCTTTACCTCAGTGTTGTTTGCGGCGGGCTTGCTGGCAATGTCTTACAACGCTTGGGGGCAAGTAGAGATCGTAAGAGCAGATAACCCGTTTGCGCCGATTATCCGGTTGGACACGAATTTCTACCAGGTTCGTGTCGACCAGCGCGTTATCGTCCGCTTGCCCAGCCAGCAGGCAATGATGGGAGCAAATGGGCTTCGCAAAACCAGTGCGGCGGTTATCAAATATAAAGAGCAGAAAATAGGCAAATGCCTTTGGATTGAAAAGCTCGCTGGATCGCGGGTTGGCACAAAGCAGTCGCTCGAGCTATTGACCCGCGATGGCGT
>JBGSVG010000215.1:0-3135 GCA_041753095.1 Sphingorhabdus sp.
TCCGGCGTCGTCGCCGATGGCCGGCTTCGCGACGACGGTGTATTCGTCGCTGAAAGCCTGCTCGCCAAGCATGATGAGAATTATGTGCCGAAAGAGCTGGCCGACATCGACATGAGCGCCGCCGAGCACACAAAGGACACATTAGCAAAATGATGGCAGAGGCAGGACTGGCCGCGCTTTGGTTGGCGGCGGCGATGGCGCTGTTGCAGCTGGCCGGCGGTCTGACATTGTTGCGCGGCGGGGCGGGGCAACTGACGCCCCTAATCAAACCCGCAGCCATCGTGCAGGGTGCGTTGTGCGTCTTTTCCTTTTTTGCGCTGATGTATTTGTTCACTATCACCGACTTGTCGGTGCTGCTGGTCGCGAGCAACAGCCATATCGACAAGCCGATGGTCTTCAAACTCGCTGGCACATGGGGCAATCACGAAGGTTCGATGCTTTTGTGGGTGACGATTTTGTCTGTGTCGGGCGCGGCGATCGCGCTGATTGAAAAGCGTATTGATGCTCGGACGCTTCAGGTTACGCTCGCCGTACAAGCCTTTATCGCGCTTGGCTTTTTCGCGTTTCTACTGTTCTCATCCAACCCGTTCGAGCGGTTAACGCCTGCGCCAGCGCAAGGGGCAGGGCTGAACCCATTGTTGCAGGATATCGGTCTCGCCTTCCATCCGCCGACCCTCTATTTCGGCTATGTCGGGCTTTCCGTAGCCTTCTCCTTTGCGGTGGCCGCAATGCTGACGCGGCAGGTCGGCCCGGCCTTTGCGCGCGCGATGCGGCCTTGGGTGCTCGGCGCGTGGATTTTTCTGACGCTTGGCATCACCGCAGGTAGCTATTGGGCCTATTATGAGCTTGGCTGGGGCGGCTGGTGGTTTTGGGATCCGGTCGAGAACGCTTCGCTGATGCCTTGGCTGGCCGCGACCGCGCTGCTTCATTCAGTCAGCGTGCTGGCCACCCGCAACGCCTTGCGGGCATGGACGATCATGCTCGCTTTGGTCGCTTTTGCTATGTCGATGGCTGGCACCTTCCTGGTGCGTTCGGGAATCCTCACCAGTGTTCATGCCTTTGCGGTTGATCCCGAACGTGGATCGTTCATCCTTGCGCTGATGCTGGTCTACACCAGTCTTGCCTTCGTGATTTTTGCGCTGCGTATCGGCACGGTAAAGCAAGGTGAGCCGTTCCAGCTATTAAGCCGCGAGGGCGGTATCGTTGCCAACAATATCTTCCTTAGCGTCATTCTTGCTGTGGTTCTTATCGGAACGCTTTATCCACTCGCTGCCGAAGCGATGGGCGACAAGATTTCCGTCGGCCCGCCATATTTCAACAAAACCACGGCGCCGATTGCTTTGCTGCTGATGCTCGCGCTACTGCTCGGGCCAATGCTTCGCTGGCGCAGGGATGATATAAAACGCCTTAAATATTGGCTGGTCGGCTTTTTCGCGATCATATTGTGGTCGGGCGTGGCCCTGTGGAAATTTGTACCGGATATCGGCATTTTTCCGATGTTAGGCCTCGCGTTCGCGCTTGCGCTGGCGGTCGCTGCATGGGTTCCGCTGAGAGGTCGCAAGCTGCTCCGAACACCACTACCGGTTTTCGGCATGGTCATTGCCCATTTCGGACTTGCCGTCAGTGTTTTCGGTATGGCTTCTGAGTCGGGATTTTCCAAGGAAATCTTGACCGCGCTCGCACCTGGCGAAAGCGCCAAAGTTGCAGGCTGGCAGGTCAAGCTGGCCGATGTCAATCCGGTAGTCGGTGACAATTGGGTTGCAATTGAGGGGGAAATAATTGCGCGCACTGGTGGTCGGTCATTTGTCCTGCGTCCGCAGTCGCGGCAATTTTTCCAACCTGAAATGCAAACCAGCGAAGCGGCGCTGCTCACGCGCTGGAACGGTCAGCTATATGCCGTCATTGCCCAGCCCGACGAGAATGGCGATGGTCGCTGGCAGGTGCGTTTGTGGTGGAAGCCATTTGTCAGCTTCATCTGGCTCGGTGGCGTATTGGTTGCATTGGGCGGCTTGATCGCTTTGCTAGGCCGCATGTTCCGCCGCGCTAAAAAGCCGGACAAGAACCGATGGAGCGAAGCATGAACCGCTCGTGGCTCCGTTGGCTTCCTTTGGCCGTGGTGGCGTTCCTCGGTGGGTGGTTTATCTATGGTCTGGTCGCGCCAAAAGACGACCTGGTTCATTCCGCGATGGTCGGAAAGGCGCTCCCCGAATTTGCGCTCCCACCGGCCACGACGGGGGTCGAGGGGCTATCGAACGGCGATATGAAGGACGGCACGCCCCGTTTGCTCAATATCTTTGCCAGTTGGTGCATCCCGTGCAAAGCAGAAGCGCCGCAATTAGACGCGTTAAAAAAGGCGGGAGCCGAAATCGACGCAATCGCCATCCGTGACAAGCCCGAAGATGTAGCGGCGTTTCTCTCTGAATTCGGCAACCCATATCGGAGAATCGGCGCAGACAGCGAAATGGCTATCCAGCTCAAGCTGGGCTCGTCTGGTGTCCCCGAAACCTATGTCATTAGCGGTGATGGCACGATATTATACCAGCACATCGGCGATATCCGCGAAGAGCATGTGCCGATGTTGCTGGAAAAATTGAGGTCAGCCCGATGAGAATGATATTCACATCTCTTCTGGTGTTGATTGCGACGCCTGTCCTTGCTCAAGGCACCGGACCCACGCCCGCGCTCGCTAATCGGCAATTGCCGGATCCCGCGCAGGAAGCGAGCGCAACCAAACTGATGCACAGCCTTCGGTGTATCCAATGCCAAGGTCAGTCGATTGCGGATAGCGACGCACAAATGGCGGGAACCATGCGGGCAGAGGTGCGCCAACAAATCGCGTCGGGGCAAGAGCCTGAGGCGATCCGTCAGTGGATGGTGGATCGCTATGGCGAATGGGTCAGCTTCGAACCCGAAATGAAGGGCGTGGGACTGCTGCTCTGGGCAATGCCATTGCTGGTTTTGCTACTCGCACTTTGGCTAGCACGCGGCTTGTTCCGGAGGCGCACATGAATGGATGGGTAGCTCTTGTGTTGCTTGCGGCGATAAGTCTGGCGGCCATCGTCTGGTTCGGTCGCTTGCCGAAAGGACTCTGGCAAGTGGCCGCTTCGTCGATCCTTTTGGGGATGACTGGCTATG
>JBGSVG010000216.1:0-4910 GCA_041753095.1 Sphingorhabdus sp.
GGCGTGTGCGCTGATTATGCTTTGCGGCGTGATGGCCGCGCCAGCACAAGCGCAAAGCTGTGCGCCAGCGACCACCCAAGGAACGGCACCGGCAGGGTGGGAAACTTACTGCTGGCTGAACTTTGCAAGCTACAATGACGCGACGGCGCGATCCGGCGCCGGCCAGAATATGACGTTTACGCTCACCGACGGTTCGACTTTGTCGATGAATGTGAGGGTAACGCCTGCTGGCGCAACTGCGTATAACGCGATTGCGGCGCCGTCATGGACGGGGGCAGCGGTGGGAAATACCGCGTTCTTGGGTATCCCGGGACGGCCGATACTTTACACTGCGGCCGCCGGCACAACATCTCTAACGTTTTCGGGAATTACAATTACCCCGCCGCCCGGCTCGCCAGCGGTAACGGCCTATGCATTCGTCGCCGCAGATGCAGAATCGACCAACGACGGTGAAACTTTGCGATTTGTGACAAACGGTGGCAACTGGACAATCCTTGATCAGGTCAATCCAATAAGCGGCAGCAATTATCCGACTATCAGCGGCACAGGAACCAACACCTTTACCGAAACCGGCGTGCCCGGAACCGTTGGCGGCTATATTGTCGGATCGACCAGCCCGACGACGGTCACCACCAATATGACAGCGGGAGGGTTGCAAGGCGCGATGTTCGCGGTTCGATTTGCATCCATCAAGCTCAACAAGCAGATCGTCGGCGCGCGCATTAATGCCGCGGATCAATACCAGATCAGAGATACCGCAACGTCATCAGGTGCCACGCTAGCGAGCGGAACGACAACAGGAACGGGTAATGGCCCCTTTTCAGCAGCAGCGATCTCGTTGGCGTCAGGGTTGAACCTTACACTGACTGAGGCGATGGCAGGCGGCAGCGTCAGTACGTTGTCGCAATATAGCAGCCGACTGACCTGCACCAACAGCACGAGCAGCTCGACTGCCCTGCCCAATAACGTGCTGACGACATCGTATAATTTTGGCGCACTGCAATTCGGCGATGCGGTGCAGTGCACGTTCACCAACGCGGCATTTCCGCATATCCGGCTGCGGAAGGCGCTGGGCAGTAATCGGCGCTTTTCGAGCGACCAGTTTACCGTGCGCATAAATCAGGGACCGACCGTGGTCGCTTCTGCAACCACCACCGGGGCGACTAATGTGGTAACGGGGGGCGATACAGGGCTGGTGCAGGTGAATGCAGGCAGTGCCTACACGCTCGATGAAATCATGTCGGGGCCGGGCAGCCTCACGCAATATACCAGCGTGATGGGCTGCACCAATGGCACCAATGGTGTGAGCACGAGTTTCCCCACCACCGTACCTGGAACAATCACGCCGGTTTTGGGCGATGTCATTACCTGTACGATTACCAATACCAGGCTGGCCGGGAATGCGACCTTGGTCGTTGCAAAAACTTCCACCATATTATCCGACGGAGTCAGCGGGACTAACCCCAAGGCGCTACCCGGGGCGATCGTGCGTTACACCATTACCGTTCAGAATACCGGCAGCCTATCGGTCGATGCCAATACGATTACCGTAGTTGACCCATTTCCGGCGAATTTCACGCTGGATGCGTCGACCCCGTTTACATTTACCAATGGAACAGTTCCCAGCGGCCTGAATGCCTTTAACCAGGGAACGATGGTTACCTATTCTACAACCGGTGCGGCTCCTTATTCGGCGCCATTGGGAAGTGGTTACAATGGCGCGATTCGTGCATTCCGCTTTGCGCCTACTGGCACTATGGGTCCCGCGACGACAAGCGGGCCTTCAAGTTTCTCGATAACCTTTGTTGGCCGCCTCAACTGATTTCCAGTCGCCTGCTGCTGACATCCACACCGATAAAGCCGCTACCGCCGCGGTGTCGGCCCGCAAGATGCGGGGCCCTAATGAGACTGCGACGGCGGCGGGATGTTCCCGGATTGCGGTGTTTTCACCATCGGTAAATCCTCCTTCAGGGCCTATGACAATAGCTGCAGGACCAGTCACGATAGCGTCGCCGAATGGCATGCCGCCGCGCTCGTCGCAGAAATAGAGTGTTCGTCCGGCAGGCCATTGTTTGAGCAGCGCATCGAGTTTGGTCAGCGGCGCGATTTCAGGCAGCGCCGTCCGTTCGCATTGCTCTGCAGCTTCAATCATCTGCGTGCGCAGGCGGTCTTCCTTGACCTTGTCGACCACGCAGCGTGCGGTGAGCAATGGCACGAAGCGCGCTGCGCCTAATTCGCACGCCTTTTCGGCGATCCAGTCGAAGCGATCCTTTTTGATTAGGGCCTGGACGAGCCATAGGTCTGGCACGCTTTCGCGTTCGCGCAGCTTCGCCTCAACCCTCAGAACAAGGTCGCGCTTTCCGGTGCTACAAACAAGCGCCAGATATTCGCCTGACATGTCATTGAACAGCTTGACCGGCGCACCTTCTTTAAGTCGCATGACGCCAAGCAAATAATGCGCGGCATTTCCGCCGACATGTACCTCTGCTCCTTCGGCGAGTGGTTGTTCGACGAACAGGCGAGGGGTAGATTTCGGGGGCCAGGCGGGCGTTGCAGGCATATCTTCGCTTTAGCTTAAAAACGGCCTTCGACAAGCCGCTTGCCACAGGTTATCAGGCCAGTGTGACTACGAACATCGTCCCCGACAGCGAATATACCGGATTCATGGGTATGTTACCCGCCAAGATACGTGCCTTTGCTTTGCTGGCGCGGTTCGACCGTCCGATTGGCTGGTGGCTGTTGTTCTGGCCTTGTGTTTACGGCCTGGCATTATCCGGGGGATTGCTGAGCGAATGGCAGCTTGCATTTTGGATGCTGGCGGGGGCGGTTACGATGCGCGGTGCGGGGTGTGTGTATAATGACATCGTCGACCGCGACCTCGACGCGCAAGTCGCGCGTACCGCAACTCGGCCTTTGCCGAGCGGCTTAGTCGGGTTGAAGGCCGCGTGGGGTTGGCTGCTTACGCTGGCAGTCGTCGGCCTGATTGTACTGCTGCAATTGCGCTGGGAGGCGCAACTGGTCGCGCTTGGCAGCCTCGCATTGGTCGCCGCCTATCCGTTCATGAAACGCATTACGTGGTGGCCTCAAATATGGTTAGGGCTCGTATTTAGCTGGGGCGCTCTAGTTGGCTGGATAGCCATCTCAGGCACTGCGGATGCCGCAATGTGGTGGCTATATGCAGGATCAATCTGCTGGGTCATCGGCTATGACACAATATACGCGATGCAGGACCGCGAGGACGATGCGCTGGTTGGTATCAAATCCAGCGCGTTGCGATTGGACGAAAATATAAAGGTCGGCGTAGCGTTGTTTTATGTGCTCGCGCTGACCGGATGGGGAATGGCGATCTGGAGCGTCCGGCCCGAGAAACAGGCACTGGTTGCGCTCGCGCCGGTCGCAATTCACTTTGCGATGCAGCTGATTTCGCTCAAGGCGGATGGTAGCAACGCGTTGGGGCATTTCCGGTCGAACCGGATGGCAGGATTACTGGCGGCGCTGGCATTTCTCGTCGTCGGTGCTGCCGGTCAATAATAGGAGAGAATATGGAAAATCGTCGCCTCGGCAAAAGTGCCGTTTATGTTTCCGACATCTGCATGGGGACGATGACTTTCGGCTCGCAAACCGAAGAGGCCGAAGCGCACCGGATTCTCGACAGATGTGTGGACGCGGGCATCAACTTTTTTGACACAGCGGAAGGCTATCCAGTGCCGCCGGATATAAAGTGGGTCGGCCGCACCGAGGAGATTGTCGGGCGCTGGATGAAGGGCAAGAACCGCGATGCGATTATCATGGCGACCAAGGTTTCAGGACCAAGCCACAGCTGGTTCAAATCGCCCAAACGCGGCGGGATGACTGCACTCGACCGGCACAATATTACGGTTGCCGTTGAAGACAGCCTGCGCCGCTTGCAGACCGATTATATCGACCTTTATCAGTCCCATTGGCCCGACCATGACACGGCGTATGTCGAAACGATGGAGACGCTCGACGAACTGGTCCGCGCGGGCAAGGTCCGTGTGCTGGGATGCTCGAATGAAACCAGCTATGGTCTGATGAAATCGCTGGCGACTTCGGAGAGGCTGGGGACCGCGCGATATCACACGATCCAGAACAATTATTCGATCAACAATCGCCGGTTTGAGGATGAGTTGAAGCAAGTCTGCCGCCAGGAGGGTGTTTCGCTGCTGCCATATTCGCCATTGGGCGGAGGCGTGCTGTCAGGCAAATATCTTGATGGTGCGCGGCCGGAAGGTGCGCGGTTCTCCCGCTATCTGGGAATGGAAGGTTCACGGCAGATTGAAATGGCACAGCGTTTTGCAGGGCCGCGCGCGCTGGAATCAACCGCGCGCATTTTGGATATCGCCGCCGACGCCGGAATGTCGCCGGTAACGCTCGCGACGGCATGGTCGAAGCAGAACGACTTTGTGGCTTCCACGATTGTTGGGGTAAGCCGCGAGGATCAGTTGGACGAGATATTCGCCGCGATCGATCTGAAGTTGAGTGATGAGGTCATGACCGCGGTGCACAAGGTGACGAAGGACATATTGTACCCGATGGGGTGATTTTAGACGATAATCTCCGCTCGGCCATAACCCAACGCTTCGCCCAAGGCCTGCAGCCGCCGTTGTACCGAGTTCGAACGCAACCGAACCGCCTGACGGCTTAGCCGCAGCCGCAGGACATTATCGTCGCCCTCGATGCGGCTGTCGGCAAGCGCACCGCCAGTGCCGCCATCAAGCCGTTGCGCCAGCCGGATGGCGAGACCCCATATAACCGCTTGGGCCAACGCTCCGGGCTTTGCAAGACGAGCCAGCATTTCAGGTAAGGTCCGCTTGCCCGCGTGAACGGTCCACAAGGCTGCTGCAATAATTGCCCGGTCGCTTGCCACTACGCCGGGCCAGCTACCATCG
>JBGSVG010000217.1:0-17224 GCA_041753095.1 Sphingorhabdus sp.
GATGCGGCGGTAGATGCAGGAATGCTTCCCACAGGCTTTGACGAAAAATTCGTTCGCCTCTGGCGCTATTATCTGATGTATTGCGAAGGTGGGTTCAGGGGTGGCGGCATCAATGTCGCGCAGGTAACTCTGTTAAAAAGATAAATGGTTCTGGGAGGGGCGTGATGAAAAAATGGCTGTTGGGGATATTGTTGGTACTTGCGGGAGCCGTTGGCCTGTTCTGGGTAACGGCAGACAAGGACATGAAAGCCCTTGTTTCCAGCCTGCCGACGGACGCTAACGTGCTGTTTTGGAGCATACCGCAGCGCGACGCCGCTTTTCGCACGATGGATCGCATTCCGATTCTTGCCAAAGCCAACATCATTGAGGCGGGCGATGATGTTTATCCGCTGCCAAAGGGTGCCCCCATCACCATCGGCACCGACGTCGACGCCTATATGAAGGCGCAACGCACCGCTGGACTGGTCATTGTGCAGGATGGCAAAATTCGGCTCGAAAAATACGGTCTCGGGTTCAGCGGCGATGGCAAGTGGACCAGCTTCTCGGTAGCGAAATCTTTCACGTCGACAATGGTCGGGGCGGCGATCAAAGATGGATACATCAAAAGCATCGAGGACAAGGTCTCCGCCTATATCCCCGACCTCAAGGGCTCGGCTTATGACGATGTTACCATCCGCCAGTTGCTGACCATGACCTCGGGCGTCAAATGGAACGAGGATTATGCCGATCCCAAATCCGACGTAGCCTTGTTCAACCAACATAAGGCCGAAGACGGCGTGGACGTCACCGTCAGCTACATGCGCAAACTGCCGCGCGAGGCACCGGCTGGCACGAAATGGGTCTATAAAACCGGCGAGACCAATTTGATTGGTGTTCTGGTAAGCTCTGCGACCAAGAAGAAGCTCTCCGATTATTTATCGGAGAAAGTCTGGGCGCCCTTCGGGATGGAGCAGGATGCCAGTTGGCTTTTGGGTTCGACGGGACATGAAATAAGCGGGTGCTGCATTCAAGCCTCGACCCGCGACTATGCGCGCTTTGGCATGTTCAACCTTGGCGGCGCGATGGTGAACGGCAAGGCAATCTTGCCCGACGACTGGCTTTCGCCTGCAACCACCAAGCAGGCTGATATCGGCGTAGCAGGCAAAGGCTATGGCTTTCAGTGGTGGACCTATGACGATGGCAGTTATGCTGCGCAGGGAATTTTCGGACAGGGCATCTTCATTGATCCCAAGCGCCGTCTTGTGATTGCTTCGAATAGCAACTGGCCCAAGGCGACCGATCCTGACACCGTCGGCGCGCAGCGCGAGGCGTTCTATAAAGCGGTGCAGGCGGCGGTGGACGCAGAGGCAAAACCGCCAGCCTAAACTCCATGCTGCACCGCACAATAATTGCGGTCAAAAGCAATTAAATTGCGCCGCAAAGGCCGGAAAAAAGGGGCTTTTCTAAGTCACCGATTTGGTCCAGCATGTGCTCTTGGGTCACAGGGTCAGCCGGGAGAAAAAATATGGACTTCAAGACATTCTTGCACGCAGGCAGCAACCGTCGCGCGATGCTCAAGGGTATGGGCGTCGCCGCCGTCGGCTTCTCGCTGACCGGCGCGCTGGCCGGATGCGGCGAGAAGGAAGCTGCAAAGCTCGCCAATGGCGAAGAGGCCAAGCTGAACTTCTACAACTGGGACACCTATATCGGCGAAACCACGCTTGAGGATTACAAGGACACTGCCGGCGTCGATGTGAACATGACGCTGTTTGCGAGTAATGACGAACTGTTCGCCAAGCTGCGCGCCGGTAACCAGGGCTATGATGTGATCGTCCCGTCGAATGACTTTGTTGAGCGCATGGCGGCGGCGGACATGTTGATGGAGCTCGACAAGGCGCAGATTCCGAACTTCAAAAATGTCGCTAAGGATTATCAGGACGTGCCTTATGATCCGGCACGCAAATATTCGATGCCTTACACTTGGCTGGCACTTGGCATCGGCTATCGTAAATCGAAGGTGCAGGGCGTTCCAGATAGCTGGAAGGTGCTGTTCGACAGCGACCAGTATAAGGGCCGCATCGCGGTTCTGTCGGAAGCTGGCGACATGTTCCGGCTCTATGGCAAATATATGGGCAAGTCGGTCAATGGCCTGACCGATGCCGATCTCAAAGCCATCGAGACGATGATGATCAAGCAGAAACCGAACATCAAATCCTTCCACGAAGATAATGGCCAGGACTTGCTGCTGAAAGGCGAGGTCGATGTCGTGCTTGAATATAATGGCGACATTGCGCAGGCGATGGTTGAGGACCCCGATATCGGCTTTGTCATTCCCAAAGAGGGCAGCCAGCTCAATTCGGACAATCTGTGCATCCCTAAGGGCGCGCCTCATCCGAAGAATGCGCACGCCTTTATCAACTATCTGCTCGATGCCGAGGCGGGGAAGAAGATTACCGAGACGATCCTCTATCCTACGCCAAATGACGCTGCAAAGGCGTTGATGCCAGAGGAATATAAGAACAACACTGTGATCTTTCCGCCAGCGGATGTGCTCGCGAAATGCGAATATGCGAAGTTCAATCCCGAACTTCAGCCGAAATATGAGGAGGCCTTTACCCGCGTGCGGGCGGCCTAATCATGTCTGGCGCGTTGCAGGACTGGAAGGGTCAGAAGAAACCGTTCGCTGCAATTGCAACGGCGCCGGTCTTCTGGCTCGCCCTGTTCTTCATCGCGCCAATGGCGATTGTCTGGCTTTACAGTTTTGGCCAGAATTCAGGCCCGGCCAGTATCGAGATTTCGGGCACGCTCGATAATTACAAGCGCGCGATAGAGTGGTTGTATCTTTCGATATTTCTGAAAAGCCTCGCGGTCGCGGCGCTGACCACGCTCATTTGCCTGATCATCGGCTTCCCCGTAGCGATGGCGATCACCTTTGCCGCGCCGAAATGGCGACCATGGTTGCTGCTTGGCATCATGCTGCCATTCTGGACCAATCTGCTGATTCGCACCTATGCGTTGATGGCGCTGATGGGCACCAACGGCTACATGAACAAGGGACTTGGCGGGCTTTGGGAAGGCGCAAGCTGGTTGCGGACGCTTGTCGGGATCCAGCCGCTAGAGGCATGGACGCCGGTGCAGCTGCTCTACAACAATTTCGCGGTGGTGCTGGGCTTGGTTTATGTCCATCTGCCCTTCATGGTGCTGCCGCTCTATTCGGCGCTCGACCGGCTGGACAAGAGCCTAATCGAGGCCAGTCTCGACCTTGGGGCAGGTCATTTCAAGACCTTCATGAAAGTCGTTGTCCCACTTGCTGCCCCTGGGATTGTGGCGGGTGTAATGATTACGCTGATACCTGCGCTCGGCGCCTATCTCACGCCGGACCTGATGGGCGGCACCGACAGCCAGATGATCGCAAATGTCATTGAACGCCAGTTCAAGCGCGCCAATGACTGGCCATTCGGCGCGGCGCTGTCGTTCCTTTTGATCTACGCGATGTTTATCCTGATCGCGCTGCAATCGATGCGAGCGAACAAAGTGAAGGAGGTGCGTTGATGTTCAACCGCACCGCCATCGCGCCGCTCGAATATACCCGCAAATTGTGGATGCGCAGCTGGGTCGGCTTGACCATGTTGTTCCTCTATGCGCCGCTGCTGGTGTTGATGATCTTCAGCTTCAACGACAGTAGGCGCAATATTGAATGGAAGGGCTTCACGCTCAAATATTATGAGAAAGCGCTGAATAACGACAGTCTGGTCGAGGCGATGGTCAACTCGCTGACCATTGCGTTTCTGGCGACAATCGTGAGCCTTGTCATCGGCGCATTGGCTGCCGTGATGCTGTGGCGCTTCCGCTTTCCGTTCAAGGGGCTGGTTGAGGGCACGATGTCGCTGCCGATTATCGTCCCGGAAATCTGCTTGGGCGTTGCCTTCTTGATCTTCTTTGCCAAGATCGATTGGCCAACCGACCTACCGTGGCCGCTCAACCTTTCCGCAATCACAATCGCCCACATCACCTTCTGCTTCCCCTTTGTCGCCATGGTCGTCCGAGCACGGCTGGCAAGTTTCAACAAGGAAGAAGAAGAGGCAGCAAAGGATTTGGGCGCAACCGAATGGCAGGCGTTCCGCGATGTCCTTTTGCCGCATATCAAGCCGGGGCTGGTGGCGGGCGCGTTGCTTGCCTTCACGCTCAGCCTCGACGATTTTGTTATCACCTTCTTCACCAGCGGACCGGATACGATTACTTTCCCGGTGAAAGTTTATTCGATGGTCCGTTTCTCGGTCACGCCCGAGGTCAATGCCGCATCGACAATTCTTATCCTGCTCACCGTCATCCTCACCTTCATCGCGCTGAAACTACAGGGCGTGAAGGGCATCGCGGAAACCCACTAATGACTGAAACAAAAACACCCATCATCCAGATCCGCAACGTCTCCAAACGCTTCGGCAAGGTAACAGCAGTCGACAATGTCAGCCTTGATATCCTCGCGGGCGAGTTCTTCGTGTTGCTCGGCCCGTCGGGGTGCGGCAAGACAACGCTATTGCGCATGATTGCCGGTTTCGAAATGCCCACCGAGGGCCAGATCATCATCGACGGGCAGGACATGAGCATGGTCCCACCCAACAAGCGGCCAGTGAACATGGTGTTCCAGAGCTACGCGGTGTTTCCGCATATGAACGTCACTGACAATGTCGGCTATGGCTTGCGCATCGCAGGCGTGGGCAAAGGCGAAATCAAAGATCGCGTGGCCGAGGCCCTGGAGTTGGTCAAACTTGGAGGTTTCGACGACCGGATGCCTGACCAAATGTCGGGTGGCCAGCGGCAGCGTGTGGCACTGGCACGCAGTCTGGTGATGCGGCCCAAGGTGTTGCTGCTCGACGAACCGCTGTCGGCGCTCGACGCAAAATTGCGCGCGCAGATGCAGTTTGAGCTGTCCGATTTGCAGGACAAGGTCGGGATCACGTTCGTCACGGTTACGCATGATCAGGACGAAGCGTTGTCAATGGCGAGCCGCGTCGCGGTGATCAACAAAGGCGAGGTGGCGCAGCTGGCCCCGCCATCAGACCTCTACGAATATCCGGCAAACCGCTTTGTCGCCGACTTCGTCGGCTCGGTGAATATCTTCGAAGGCAAGCTGACACTCGACGAACCAGACAAGGCAGCGGTCGATTGCCCGGGCCTTGGCAAAGTCTATCTCAATCACGGCGTTACCGGACCACATGGAGCTGACGTATGGGTGGCGCTTCGGCCGGAGAAAATCTACCTCCACGTCCCCGGCGAAGGCAAAGCCATCCGCGCCGCAGCGCAAGACGCTCCCGACGACCACAATCTGGCGCGCGGCGTCATCAAAGGCATGAGTTATCTAGGCGACATCACACTGTTTGAAATCCAGCTCGAAGGCGGCCAAATAATCCGGGTCAGCCGTCCCAACCTCTCGCGTCACGACCAAGAAGATTTCACGTGGGACGACAAGGTCAGCATGCACTGGCGCGCGGACAGCCCTGTTGTGTTGTTGAGCTAATCAGTCGGCGGCAGGAGCGAGCCGCACATCGAGCAAATCAACGCGGATATTGATTTCAGGTGCCGCAGCAGCTGCACCTTCATCGGTCTTGGGTTTGGGCAGGCAAAAAGTGTAGCTCGACCCGACCTGCATCATCTTCAGCCCTTCGGCAAAAATCGCGGTCGCTTGGGCGAGCGGAATTCTCTCCCATTCACGTTTTTCGAGGCTAACGCCAGTCTTGGCGTCGAAAGTAGTGAAGTCGACGAGCGTCATGTCGGCATCGGTTGGTGTTTTGCCGGTACCGGATTTGATTGCCTGATAGCCGAGACCAGAGGCAGTCGTCTGATTACAAGAGCGTTCGCCTAGCGGCACAACCGGCTTTGGAGGCGGCGTGGTGAACGATAGCAGCTCGACCTCGAACACCAGATCGGCGTTGGCCGGGATAGGCCCAGTGCCAGCCTCGCCATAGCCGAGCTTCGATGGAATACACAGGCGATAGCTGCCGCCGGGCTGCATAAGCTGCAGGCCTTGCGCAAAGCCCGGGATGACGCCGCCGACCTTGAATTCCGTGGCTTTGCCTTCGTCGAACTTGCTGCCGTCAGACGTCAGCATGCCTTTATAGTTGACCTTCACCTTGGCATCTGCGGTCGGCTTGTCGCCTTTGCCAGCCTTGATGACCGTGTAGGTCAGCCCGTCCATGCCAGCAGTTTTGCAGGTTAAGACTGGCGGTTTTGCCTTGGCTGCTTGGGGGGTGGCCGCAAAGGATGGCGCGGCGCCAGTCAGCAGGGCAGGGGTGATAAGCGCAGATGCTGCGCATTTTAGCATTTTGGAAGTCATAGAAACTCGCGGTAAAGGATGGTGGGAGCTTGTCTAGCCTATCGCACGCAATTTTGGCTCGGCCTCGTCCAATGACTTGCGGATAATGCCTACCAGATCGTCAATCTGCGCCGTTGTTATTATTAGCGGCGGGCACATGACAATGCTGTCGCGGATGCCTCGAACCATCAGGCCGTTTGCTATGCAGTGGTCGCGTACCATCGGCCCCGCCGTGCCTTCCTTGCCGCCAAAGCGTGCGCCAGTGGCCTTGTCCGCAACGATCTCGACAGCACCGAGAAGACCAACGCTCCGCGCTTCGCCGACCAATGGATGATCGCTTAGCGTCGCCAAGGCTTTAGCCAGATATGGACCGGTTTCGCTGCGTGTGCGCTCGACCAGACCTTCGCGCTCCATGATTTCAATATTGCGCAGCGCCACCGCCGACGCGACCGGATGGCCCGAATAGGTATAGCCATGCACGAAATCGCCGCCGGTTTTCATGACCTTGATAATGTCCGCGCTAACGGCGACGGCGGAAATCGGCAGATAACCCGATGACAACCCCTTAGCCATTGCGATGATGTCCGGCTTTACGCCAACCGTCTCATAACCCCACATATTGCCGGTGCGTCCGAACCCGCAAATGACTTCATCGCAAACAAGCAAGATGCCATATTTGCGGCATGTCGCCTCGACCTGCGGCCAGTAATTGGCGGGCGGAATGATGACCCCGCCTGCGCCTTGCACCGGCTCGCCGATGAATGCCGCAACATTCTCTGGGCCAACCTCGAGGATTTTGTCCTCGATGGCTTGTGCACATGCGGTGCCGAAATCTTCCGGCGTCATATCGCGGCCTTCATTGTACCAATATGGCTGACGGACATGCTCGATGCCCTGCATCGGTAAAACGCCTGGGGCAGGGAAGCCTTGGCGATGCATGGCCTTCATACCGCCCATCGAAACCCCAGCGACGGTCGAGCCGTGATAGGCATTGTGACGGCTAATAAAGATCGTGCGGGTCGGCTCACCCTTCACCTGCCAATAATGGCGGACCATCCGAAGGATTGTGTCATTGGCTTCGGAGCCGGAGCTATTGAAAAACACATGCGGCAAGCGGCCACCGGTTAGGCTGGCAATCTTGTCGGCGAGCATGACTGCGGGCGGGTTCGCGGTTTTGAAGAAGCTGTTATAATAAGGCAGCTCAAGCATTTGCTCTTTGGCGACATCGGCGAGTTCGGAGCGGCCATAGCCGACATTGACGCACCAAAGCCCGGCCATGCCGTCGAGGATTCGGTTGCCGTCGCCGTCGTGGATATAGCAGCCATCGGCATGGGTGATGATCCGGCTACCGCCCAGATCCTCGATTTCCTGCCAGTCGGCTTGGGCAGGCAAATGGTGAGCGATGTCGAGACGGCGTAGTTCTGCGATGTCGTAGTTGCGTGGCATGGTCTTCTCCAGAGAATGTTTAATCAGATTTGCGACAAGCAAAATTGATTAGGGAGAGAAACCTATCCGTGCCTGATAGCGGTTAAATCGGGTGACCTTTGTATTCACAATTCTCCTCTTAACGCCTTTCCGAGAAGGTGAAAATAGGTTTGCGAATCCTGGTCGTTTTCTGTGCCCCATTCGGGGTGCCACTGCACCGCAAGCAAGGGCGCGCCATTTGGGCGGGCGCTATAGGCTTCGATCAGGCCATCGGGTGCTCGGGCTTCAACGGACAAGCCCTCGGCGAGTTTGCCGATGCCTTGATAGTGAACCGAGTTTACGTCCATCGCTGGTTTGCCATAGGCTGCGGCCAATATCCCGCCCTCGGCGATTTCAACCGGGTGGCGGTGGCTGAACATGGCGTCGAATGCGACGCCGTCGGGCGCGTGATGTCGTATTAGGTCGTCGCTCGCGCTTGTATCGCGCCTTAGTGTGCCGCCTAAGGCGACGTTGATTTCCTGAAAGCCACGGCAAATTCCGAAAACCGGCTTTCGGGCGTCAATCATCCGGCCAACCATCGACAAAGCGATTTCGTCGCGGGCGTTGTCAAACGGGCCTTCGCCGCCATCCTCGCCATAACGAGTGGTTGCGACGTTGGACGGACTGCCCGTCAGCAAAATGCCATCCAATCGTGGCGCGACTTCGGCAGCCGTCATAAGATCGGCGAGCGACGGCACTATAAGAGCGGCAACATCGGCATAGGTCATTGCGGCGCGGATATAACGGTCCATAACCGCCTGCGCGCTTTCGGTGCCAACCATGCGGTTGCACGCAATGACGCCGAGGATAGGGCGTGTGCTCACGCCGCTCCGATCAACTCTCGCCCGATGAGCATCCGACGAATTTCGTTGGTGCCCGCACCGATGTCGAGCAGCTTGGCATCGCGGAACAGCCGTTCGACTGGCCAGTCCTTGGTATAGCCAGCCCCGCCCAGCGCCTGAATGGCTTCACCCGCAACCTTTACAGCATTTTCCGATGCCAGCAGGATTACGCCAGCGGCATCGAACCGCGTTGTCTGGCCAGCATCGCATGCCCGCGCGACCGCATAAGTATAAGCGCGCGCCGAATTGAGCGCGACATACATGTCGGCGATTTTGCCCTGCATCAGCTGGAACGAACCGATGGGCTTGCCGAACTGTTTGCGTTCGCGGACAAATGGCAGGACTACATCGAGGCAGGCTTGCATGATACCAAGTTGCAATCCAGCAAGTACGACGCGCTCATAATCGAGGCCCGACATCAAGACTCCAACGCCGCCGTGCAGCGGGCCGATAATCTGCTCCTCGCTGACAAAACAATCGTTGAATACCAGTTCCGCCGTCGGCGAACCGCGCATGCCCATTTTGTCGATCTTCTGGCCGATAGAGAAACCTTCCATATCTTTCTCGATCAGGAAAGCGGTGATGCCGCGCGATGCAGCTTCGGGTGCAGTCTTGGCGTAAACGACCAACGTATCGGCATACGGCGCGTTGGTGATCCAGAATTTCGTGCCGTTCAGCACATAGCCGCTCTGGACCGCATCGGCTTTCAGCTTCATCGATACGACGTCGGAACCAGCACCTGCTTCTGACATCGCAAGACTGCCGACATGCTCGCCAGAAATCAGCTTAGGCAGATATTTCGCCTTCTGTTCCGGCGAAGCCCAACGGCGGATCTGGTTGACGCACAAATTGCTGTGGGCGCCATAGGATAACCCAATGGAGGCGGACGCGCGGCTGACTTCCTCGACTGCAACAACATGCTCCAGATAGCCTAGCCCAAGCCCGCCGTCTTCTTCCTCGACGGTTAAACCATGCAGGCCTAGCTCGCCCATCGCTGGCCATAATTCCTCGCGTGGAAACCAGTCGTCGGCGTCGATTTTTGCGGCCAAAGGTGCGATCTTGTCGGCGGCAAAGCGCTGCGTGGTATCGCGGATCATCTCGGCATTTTCGCCAAGACCGAAGTCTAATGTCATATGGTTGCTCATGCCGCCTTCCTGCCATCTATCCATCATGTTCGCAAGCATTGGGACTAGTCAGGCGCGGTGCTTTTGCCTACCGCGGTGCCATGCTCTTTGAACGGAAGGATCGCCGCGATGCTGCAATATGATGTGCTGATTGTCGGCGGCGGCCATGGCGGTGCGCAGGCGGCGATTGCGCTGCGGCAGGCGAAGTTCGAAGGTAGCATTGGTGTACTGAACGCCGAAAATGAATATCCTTATGAGCGCCCGCCGCTGTCGAAAGACTATTTTGCAGGCGACAAGGCATTCGAGCGTATCATGATTCGCCCGGCAGCCTTTTGGGCGGAACGCAATATCGACATGCTGCTGGGTAAGCGGGTCGAAACTGTCGATGCGGCTGCTTATTCGGTGACGACATCCGACGGGGATGTTGTGACCTATGGCAAGATGATCTGGGCGGCCGGCGGTAGTCCGCGCTGGTTGCCATGCGAAGGCGGCAATCTGCCGGGTGTTCATGTCGTCCGGACGCGAGCCGATGTCGATGCGATGTTGGATGGCCTTGATGACGTCGCCGAAGTTGCGATCATTGGCGGCGGCTACATCGGGCTCGAAGCCGCAGCGGTACTGCGCAAAATGGGCAAGAAAGTTACCGTGCTCGAAGCCATGGACCGTGTGCTGGCAAGGGTTGCCGGAGAGCCGCTATCACGCTTTTACGAGGCTGAGCACCGCGCCCATGGCGTGGATGTGCGGCTGGGTGTCGAAGTCACCGCTATCGAAAGCGATGGCCACGCCTCTGGCGTCCGACTGGCCGATGGTGAAGTCATCTCGGCGCAGATGGTAATTGTTGGTATCGGGATTATTCCGGCGGTTGGGCCATTGCTGACCGCGGGTGCGGCTGGCGGTGCAGGGGTGGATGTCGACGAATATTGCCGCACATCGTTGCCCGATATCTTTGCGATTGGCGACTGCGCGGCGCACGCTAACGCCTTTGCGGGCGGCTCGATCATGCGGGTGGAATCGGTGCAAAATGCCAATGATATGGCGAACGCCGTGGCGAAGAGCATCACGGGCGAACTGACGACGTACCACGCCGTACCATGGTTCTGGTCCAACCAATATGATTTGCGGTTGCAGACAGTTGGCCTTTCGACCGGTTATGATGCGACGGTCGTTCGCGGCGAACCTGAAACACGCAGTTTCTCGGTTATCTATCTTAAACAGGGCAAAGTCATCGCGCTCGATTGCGTCAACGCGACCAAGGATTATGTGCAGGGACGCGGGCTCGTACTGGAGGGCCTTGCCCCCACGCACGAGCAACTGGCCGACACCAATGTGACACTAAAAGAACTCGCCGCGAATATCACAGCCGCCTGAAATTGAATTGCCCCAGCCCCCTTCCGCCCTGACGGCCATTCTTGGCCCGACAAATACCGGCAAGACCCATCTCGCCGTTGAGCGGATGTGTGGCTATTCGAGCGGGATGATCGGATTTCCGCTGCGTTTGTTGGCGCGCGAAATCTACGACCGTGTGGTCGCAATCAAGGGCGTACATCAGGTTGCCCTAATTACTGGGGAAGAGAGGATCGAGCCGCCCCAGGCGCGCTGGCATGTCTGCACGGTTGAATCAATGCCGATCCAGAAGGAAGTCGCTTTCGTCGCCATCGACGAGGCGCAACTGGGCGCTGATCCCGAACGCGGGCATATCTTCACCGACCGGATTTTGCATGCGCGCGGGCGAGAGGAAACTATGATCCTCGGCTCGGAAAGTCTGCGTCCATTGATCCGCAGCCTCTTGCCCGATGCCGAAATCATTTCCCGTCCGCGTTTTTCGACGCTGAGCTATGCAGGCGCGAAGAAACTATCGCGCTTGCCCAAGCGCTCGGCCATCGTCGCTTTCTCCATCGAGCAAGTTTACGCGGTCGCCGAAACGCTGCGCCGGATGCGCGGCGGCGCGGCGGTCGTCATGGGGGCGCTCAGTCCTCGAACCCGCAACGCGCAGGTCGCAATGTTTCAATCGGGCGAGGTCGATTATCTGGTGGCAACCGACGCTATCGGCATGGGGCTAAATCTCGATGTAGCGCATGTCGCCTTTGTAAGCCTGTCCAAATTCGATGGCTCGCGCAGGCGGCGGCTGACCGTTGCCGAAATGGCGCAGATTGCCGGACGGGCTGGACGGCATCAGCGCGATGGCAGCTTTGGCACGTTGGCGGGCGAAGGCAGCGAATTTACGCCTGAAGAAGTGCTGGCCATCGAAAATCACAATTTTCCGAAACTCGACTGGCTCTATTGGCGAGAGGCTGAACCTCGGTTCGACAGCATTGCCACGCTGATTTCTGATCTGGAGTCAAAACCTAGCCGTCCCGGCCTGCTGCCCGCACCCAAAGCCGTTGATCTCGCGGTACTCAAAAGGCTGGCCGAAATGCCTGATGTTACTGCACTGATTCGTCATCCAGTCGATGTAGCGCGGCTATGGGAGGTCGCAAGCCTGCCCGATTTCCGGCAGATGGGTGAAGAGCATCACAGCCGTTTCGTCGCATCTTTGTGGCAGCATTTGGGGCAATGCGACCGGGTTCTCCCGCAATCCTTATACGCCAACGAGCTCGCGCGGCTGGATAATATACAAGGCGATGTCGATACGTTGTCGGCTCGGATCGCGGGCGTGCGGACATGGACCTACATCGCGCATCGTGATGATTGGCTGGCCGCTCCGGCCATGATGGCCGAACGTGCGCGCGCGCTTGAGGAGAAATTGTCCGATGCTCTGCATGATGCGCTGCGCCAACGCTTTGTCGATAAGCGTACCTCGATGTTGCTTCGCAAAGGTGCGTCCGACATCGGGCTGTTGCCTGTCGAAATCGGCGTAGATAAACGCGTTCTCGTCGATGGAGAGGACATCGGGTCTTTACACGGCTTTGCGTTTCGGGTTGACGCAGCCGCGAAAGCGGGGGACCGTAAACTATTATTGGCCGCTGCCGAACGACATTTGGCGGCGCATTTGAGACAAAAGGCGAGGGAAGTAGGCATGGCAGAAGATAGCGAATTCACGCTGGCCGCCGATAAAGAAGGCAGGCCAGCGATTTTCTGGAAGGGAGAAATGCTGGGTGCCTTGTCCAAGGGCCGGTCTATGATGCAGCCTGCTTTTGCGCCGGTCAAAGCTGTGGCCGGACTTGAAGGCGATGCCTTGCGCGAGATTACCACGCGCGCTGAAGCCTGGATCGAAGCGCAACTGGCCAAGGCTATGGGCGGTATCGTCGGCTTGCAGGAACTGGCGCAACAGGCCGATATAGATGGCAATGTCCGCGCGCTGGCGGTGCGGCTGGCTGACGAGGGCGGTATTGCGGGGCGGCATTATCTAGCTGATGCAATCGCTGCCTTGCCCAAAGAGGCGCGCGGCGCAGCGCGTAAGGGCGGGATCGTCTTTGGTGCGCTCGATATCTACCACCACGCAGCTTTGAAGCCTGCTGCCGCCAAATGGCGGGCTGCCTTGTTCGCGGCGCGTGACGGACGTGCGATGCCCGAACTTCCGCCAGAAAGCGCGGTACATTTGAAGGAATGGAAATTTGCCAATCCTTCCGAAGCGCGCAACGCGGGATATCGCCGGATTGGCGATGAATATGTCCGCATCGACCTTGCCGAGCGCGTCATCAAGAAAGCACATGAGGCACGCGGGCAGGGGAATTTGTTTGGAATGGATATGGCTTTTGCAACATCGCTGGGGATTAGCGAAGCAGGCCTAAAGGCGTTGATGCGCGACGCCGGGTTCAGGCCAGCCGACGCGCCTGTCGAAAAGGTCGAAGATCAAACCGAAGCCGCTGCTGCTGAAGAAGTGCCTGCAGTTGAAGAAGTTGAGAGGATCACAGAGCCAGCAGTAACGGCGGATGCGTCCGATGCTCCGCTTCCAGCGGAGCCCGCTGCAGCGCAACCGGCAGTGCTGACACATTGGCGCTGGATTGGCCTGCCCAAGCCACGGCCAACAGAACAACGTCAACACCGCGCCAGGCACGACCAGCAAAAGCCGCAACGCGCCGGTAAGCCAAATGGCAAGCCTGACCGTGCGCCGCCGCCACCCAAGCCGGCATCGCCGCCATCAGCTCTCGCACTGCAATTGGCAGCGCTTAAGGGTTTGAAGCTCTAACTGGCTATGGCGGAAACGGCGCTGCGGATCGACAAGCTGCTGTTCTTTCTGCGCATCGCCAAAAGCCGCACTTTGGCGCAGGGATGGGCAGAAACTGGCCATATTCGCGTCAACGGCCGAAGGATTGAAAAGGGCAGCGCGATGGTAACCGCTGGCGACGTCATAACGCTGCCAAAGGGCGGAGCGGTGCTGTCATTCAGGCTTTTAGCCGTTCCCATGCGCCGGGGTCCAAACGCCGAAGCGCAGATTTGCTATCAACTGCTCGAATAAAAATTGTCATACAGAGATATTCCCCCGTTGACTTGGGCAGCCGCCTAGCAATAGGCAGCGTATGGAGAGCGCCGCATTTTAAGCAGGTTTGGGGCGGACAGTTTTGGGAGTGTGTTGCCAATGACTTATGTAGTGACCGATGCGTGCATCAAGTGCAAATATATGGATTGTGTCGAGGTTTGCCCGGTCGACTGCTTTTACGAGGGTGAGAATATGCTCGTCATCAACCCGAATGAGTGCATCGATTGCGGTGTGTGCGAGCCTGAATGTCCCGCCGAAGCGATTCTGCCCGATACCGAAAATGGCCTGGAGCAATGGCTCGAACTGAATGCAACGTACAGCGCCGAATGGCCCAATATTACGTCCAGCCGTGAACCACCCGCCGATGCCGACGAGCATAAGGGCGAAGACGGCAAATTCGACAAATATTTCAGCGCAGAGCCCGGCGAAGGCGACTAAAGGCCGGCTGCGCGCCGTTCTTTCAACCAGTTTTTCTGGTAGCTTTCGACTTCACGCATTGCGGCGAATACGGTCATATCTAATTTGGTGCGGCCCGTCCGGCCGAGCGCATATATTTGGCTATAGTACCAATATTGCACAGCGAAGCCTTCAAGCCCCCGCATCATTTTAATCTTGCGCAGGCCGGACAGCCATTCGGGGAATAGCTTCAACTGGGTTTCCGTGCGCGGTAGCATCGCCATCCCGCCGAACAAGCGCTTTGGCGCCTCAGGCATGACGCACATTGGTCGGCCAAGGCCAATCACATCCGCAGCGCCCGATTTAAGCGCCTGCTCCATTGCCGATGCGGTGCGAAAGCCACCGGTGACCATCAGCGGAATTGTTAATTCGTTTTTCATCGCCTTGGCGAAATCGACAAAATAGGCTTCGCGGGCCAATGTGGTTTCCGCCACCGCTTGCGGTTCTTCCGCCTCCAGCCCTTCCATCCCGAGGAGCTTCGGTTGTTCGTAAGTGCCTCCGGAAATCTCGATGAGATCGACTCCCGCATCCTGCAGCCAACGCGCAACTTGCAAGCTGTCCTCAAACGCAAATCCGCCACGCTGGAAATCGGCGCTGTTGAGCTTGACTGATATCGGAAAATCAGAGCCGACAAGTTGCCGTACGGTGTTGACCGTAAACATCAGAAACCGCGCCCTGTTTTCAAGACTGCCACCCCAGCGGTCTTCGCGTCGGTTCGAACGCGGACTGAGGAATTGCGAAATCAGATAGCCGTGCGCGGCGTGGATCTGGACGCCGGTAAAGCCTGTATCCCGGCAGACCGATGCCGCCTGTCCAAACCGGCTTATCAGCTTCAGTATCTCGTCTTCGGCAAGTTCAACGGGCATACCAAACTGTCCACCGGGCAATCCAACCTTGACCGCCGACGGTGCTTTCGGGCGCGGGTTGACCGCTTTCATCGTTTGCCGCCCGGCATGGCTAATCTGCGCCCAGAAATGATTGCCGTTCCGCGTTGCTGCCCCGGTCCACCGATTAAGTGCGGCGCGCATCTCGTCGTCCGGCATGCGGTCGATGATAACATTGCCAGGTCGTTCTAAATGGTTGGCGTCAATCTGGATATTGCCCGAGAGATGAAGCCCCGCACCGCCATCCGACCATATGCCATAAAGCTTCTCCAGCTCCGCCGTTGGGCGGCCGTGGATGTCTGCCAAGCCTTCAGTCATCGCTGCCTTGGCGATACGGTTCGGCAGCACTGCGCCGCAGGGCAGTGTCAGCGGATTACCGATAATCACTGCGCTTCGCTTGCCGGGTCTATCTTGACGATATCGGGTCCGCCGGTTTCTTTAGACTGCGCTTTGTCGAGCTTGGCTTTAGGTTCCTGCAGCTTAGTCGCTGTCGGATCCGTTGCGGCAGCTTCTACAGGGGCTTCGTCAGTCGACTCATCGGTATTGATCATATCGTCACTGATCGTCCCTTCCAAACTATCGAGATCGTCCATGCGGGTTTCGGTGACCTGATTGTCCTCCTTAGATCCACCGCAGGCTGTCAAAGCAAGCAGCGCGATTGCTGGGGCGAAATAGTGGAAGCGCATATCATCCTCTCCGGCTTAATCCGCCGCGACCCTACATTCTCCGCCTGCTTTGGCAAGCGCATTGAGGAAGTGGGGCAGTGCCGCCGCCAGCGCTTCGTCGAAATCATGGAGCGTTGCATCGATGCCGAGGTCGGCTAGGCTGGTCACCGGATATTCCGCGATGCCGCATGGTACAATCCCACCAAAATGTGACAGGTCTGGCGATACATTAACTGCGAAGCCATGCATCGTCACCCACCGGCGGATACGGACGCCTATTGCGCCGATCTTAGCTTCCTGTCCGCTGCGGGTGTCACACCAGATACCTATCCGCCCTTCGGCGCGCCGTGCCTCAACGCCAAATTGGGCCAGCGCATCTATCACCCAACCTTCGAGCGCATGGACATAGCAGCGGACATCCTTGCAGCGTTTGGCAAGGTCCAGCATGACATAACCAACGCGCTGTCCCGGGCCGTGATATGTGTATCGTCCACCGCGACCTGTATCATAAACAGGAAATTGCTGGCTGAGCAGTTCGGCTGGGTCCGCGCTGGTGCCGCCGGTGTAAAGCGGCGGATGTTCGAGTAACCAGACCAGCTCATGCGCGTCGTCTTCGCGAATCGCGGTTTGCCTTGCTTCCATCCGCGCCACCGCGTCAGGATATGGCGTGAGGCCTTTAGAAACCTCCCAATCTAGTGTGTTTGCGGTTGTCATGTGATGACTGGAATTTGCGGTGCCGCTTCGCGCGGGATTAATCCCGTAAGCCGGGGATCAGAAAAAATTTCTACTTGCCGTTGATAGGGTGTGAAACCCGACTTGATATAAAAGTTCAGCGCACCTGGCCCATCCAGCGTGCACGTATGTACCCACATACGTGCCACACCAGGTTCTGCCCACCCTGCCTGCAGCGCCATTGCCATAAGCCAGCGCCCATAGCCCTGACCGGCCAGTTCAGGGACAAGTCCAAAAAATGCGATTTCGCACTGGCCGTTTTCGCGAAAATCCAGTTCGAGTATGCCGACTTCGATCCCGCGCCGGTCGAGTACCGCCCAGATGCGTACTTTAAGGTCGTGGACT
>JBGSVG010000218.1:0-3709 GCA_041753095.1 Sphingorhabdus sp.
TGCAGAGGTCCGGGCGTCAATGACCACAAAGTCATTTCCCAACCCGTGCATTTTGTGAAATTCGCTCAGCGCCATGCGGCGCGACTTAAGGATACTCAGCGCACAAGTCTACAATTCATAGTCCGTGCAGCGCTGTGCCGAGCCATCAGGATGCTTTCCGTATCTCCACGGCCGTTGATCTTTCACTCGAGGCTTCAGCCTGTCTTTGACGGGTTGGAAGGAGATTTTTCTTCGCAAGCAACGTTCTGGCTTGATCGATGTTCATCGGTTGACCGAAAAACCAGCCCTGACCTTTTGTGCAACCGAGCGCACGCAGTTTGCCGATGATCTTTTCATCCTCGATACCCTCTGCCGTGATGGGTACATCCAGGCTAGCTCCAAGTCCGGCGATGGCGCTGACGATGGCAGCGCTTTCGGCGTTTTCGAGCATCGATGACACAAAGCTGCGATCGATTTTGATGCGATCAAACGGTAAGGCCCGCAGATGTGCGAGCGAGCTGTAACCGGTGCCGAAATCATCAAGCGCGATACGAATGCCCTGGTTTTTCAAGCTGCCCACAATCGACTGGGCGAGACTGAGGTTTTTGAACAGTGAGCTTTCGGTTATTTCCACTTCCAGGCGGCTGGCCGGAAATCCGGTTTCGACCAGCAGCTTCACGATCTTCTGCGCCAGCCACGGATCCTTGAGTTGCACGGGCGAGATATTGACCGAAATCGTCAGCTTTGGATCCCAGTTCTTTGCTTCGAGCATTGCCTTGCGGATTATACTCATCGACAAGTCGCCGATCATGCCGGTTTCTTCGGCAACGGGAATGAAGTCGTCGGGCGAGATCAGGCAGCGCACCGGTGACACCCACCGCGCAAGCATTTCAAAGCCGACCAACTCGCCGGTGACCAGATCGATCTGCTGCTCGAAATAGGGCACGAATTCGTCATTGGGAATGGCCGCCCGGATGTCGCCTTCGAGCGAATTGCGCGAACGGAGTTCGACCTCCATGCCGTTTTCAAACCAGCTATATCCGTTCCGTCCATTTTTCTTGGCGGCATAAAGTGCGATGTCCGCACGGCGGATGAGCATGTCGATAGAATCACAGTCGATTTCAGGACGGCTGATCCCGATTGACGCGGTTACCGTCTGCTGGCTGTCTGCTATCGTTATCGGCCGAGCCAAAGCGTCGACCATGTCTTCTGCAATCCGGTCGACCGCTTCGGGATATTCCGGTTCGAAGACTACACAGATCCCAAACTCATCACCACCCAGTCGCGCGATAACGCTGCTGGGTGGAACCACGTCGCGCATGCGATCCGCGACTTCACGAAGCAAAAGGTCGCCGCAGTCATGGCCATAAAGGTCGTTGATCTTTTTAAAGCCGTCTAAATCTATCATGAGAAATGCAATAGACTTACCCCGGCGCGACGCACGCGCACTCAGTTCGAGGGTTTTCTCTTTAATCGCCCGGCGGTTGAACAGATTGGTCAGTGGGTCCGTCATCGCAAGATGCTGCGCCCTGACCTCAGCCTGACGATAAACATCGATTTCGTCGCTTAAAGCGCTCGTCCTGCGCCAAATCAGAAGTATCAGCGCAATGTTTAGCAGCAAAGCAGTGACCATCACCTGATCGGCGCCGGTGCTGTTGCCGACCAATGTTCGCACCGTTTGCGCGCCAACCTGACCGCCGATAACGACAAACATCACGATGGCAGCGAACATGACAATGTTGTAAATCAGGTTCCTTCCGCGTTGGCTTTTTGCCTGCGCGGTTGAATTGCTGTCTACGGCTTCTGTTGTCGTTTGTTGCATCAGATTCAAAGTCATCCCAATCAGGGTTGCAATGCACTGAAAAAGGTCAAAATTTCATTAAGGCTGAAATGGCGCGTGCTGTTGTCGATGATGTAAGCAAGATGGTTGCATTTCGGGTAGCGTGATGATATCGGCTGCGCCAGCGGGACTAATTCCGCTCTAAATTTATTGGAAATCCGTTATTTCCAAGCTGGTCGGCGAAGTTTCGCTCACCGGCTTTTTGTTCGTTTATGCCTTGAAAGAGGCATTTTGGTAAGGAAGAAGCATGTTTGACAAGCTGAGCGACCGGTTAGGAGGGGTGTTTGATCGCCTGCGCGGTCGCGGTGCGTTGAACGAGGCCGATGTCCGTGAAGCCATGCGCGAAGTGCGCGTGGCGTTGCTTGAAGCAGACGTTGCTCTGCCGGTGGTGCGTGAGTTTGTCGACAAGGTCACGGAAACAGCGGTCGGCGCGCAGGTTCTGAAGTCGGTCACACCGGGGCAGCAGGTCGTCAAGATCGTCAACGACGCGCTTGTTGAGATGTTGGGCGCGGAGCAGAGCGACCTCGATTTAGCCGTTGCGCCGCCTGCAATCATCATGATGGTCGGTTTGCAGGGTTCGGGTAAAACCACGACAACCGCCAAAATCGCCAAAATGCTGAAGGCCAAGCAGGGCAAGAAAGTCCTGATGGCATCACTCGATGTCAACCGTCCAGCGGCGCAGGAGCAGCTGGCGACGCTCGGCACGCAAACCGAAGTTGCAACGCTGCCCATCATGCAGGGCCAGCAGCCTGTTGATATCGCGAAGCGCGCGTTGCAGGCAGCGAAATTGCAGGGCTTTGACGTTCTGATCCTCGATACCGCCGGTCGTTTGAACGTCGACCAGCAATTGATGGACGAGATGAGCGCTGTCGCCAAGGTTGCGATGCCGCAGGAAATCCTGTTGGTCGTGGACTCGCTGACCGGTCAAGATGCGGTCAATGTCGCCAAGAGCTTTGGCGAGCGCGTTGATTTGACCGGTATTGTGCTAACCCGTATGGACGGCGATGCACGTGGCGGTGCGGCTTTGTCTATGCGCGCCATCACCGGCAAGCCGATTAAATTTGCGGGCGTGGGTGAGAAACTTGACGCGATTGAGGCGTTCAATCCTTCGCGCGTTGCGGGGCGCATTCTTGGCATGGGCGATGTTGTCGGCCTCGTCGAACGCGCGTCGGAAATGGTCGAGAAGGAAGATGCGGATAAGCTCGCGGCCAAGATGGCCAAGGGTCAGTTCGACATGGACGACCTACGCACACAATTCCGCCAGATGACCAAGATGGGTGGACTCGGCGCGCTTGCTGGTATGATGCCGGGCATGAAAAAGGCCAAGGCGGCGATGGACGCCAGCGGCATGAACGACAAATTGCTCATCCACATGGACGCGATTATTGGTTCCATGACGCCAAAAGAGCGCGCCAAACCTGAATTGTTGAATGCGAAACGCAAGATCCGGATAGCCAAAGGTTCGGGGATGACGGTTCAGGATGTCAACAAGCTGATCAAAATGCATCAGGAAATGGCAACTGCGATGAAGCGCATCCGCAAGATGGGCGGGCTCAAGGGCCTCGCCGCGATGTTCGGCGGAAAAGGCGGAGCAGATTTGGGCGGCGCGATGGAGGGTATGCATGGGCTGCCCCCCGGTGCGATGCCGCCGGGTATGGGTGGCATGCCCGGCATGGGTGGTGGTGGCGGAATGCCGCCAGACCTCGCACGACTTCTTAGTAAAAAGAAATAAGTATATAATTTAATTTGAAATATTTCAGAAAGGTGAGTTAGTTTTATGGCATTATCAATGCGTTTGTCGCGGGGCGGTTCGAAAAAGCGTCCTTATTATAAAATCGTCGTAGCCGACGCCCGCGCACCGCGCGACGGCAAGTTCATCGAGCGTATCGG
>JBGSVG010000219.1:0-2736 GCA_041753095.1 Sphingorhabdus sp.
GCAGGAGTTTGAAGACGCCAAAGACAAGGTGATGATGGGGACCGAGCGCAAATCGATGGTCATGACCGACGATGAAAAGAAAATGACCGCGTATCATGAAGCTGGTCACGCCATCGTCTCGATCCACGAAGCCGCTTCCGATCCGATTCACAAGGCAACGATCATTCCGCGCGGCCGCGCGCTTGGTATGGTCATGCGCCTGCCCGAGCGTGACAATTACAGCTATCATCGCGACAAGATGCACGCAAATCTGTCGGTCTCGATGGGTGGCCGAGTCGCCGAAGAACTGATCTTTGGTTATGACAAAGTTAGCTCTGGTGCATCGAGCGACATCCAATACGCCACCAGCCTTGCGCGTGACATGGTAACCCAATGGGGCATGTCTGACGAAATGGGGCCGCTGCAGTATGAAGAGCGGCAGGACGGCTATCTTGGCTATGGCATGTCGCAACGTTCAGCCATGTCGGACGAGACCGCCAAAAAGATTGACGCTGAAATACGCAAGCTGGTTGAAGGCGGGCACAAGCGGGCAACCGATTTGTTGAAGAAGCATGATAAGCAACTTCATCTTTTGGCCAATGCCTTGCTGGAGTTCGAAACCCTGTCTGGGGATGAGATCACGCAACTGCTCGCTACCGGCAAGTTTGAACGCGACGATGGCGCCGTTGCCAAGCCTTCAAGCATTCCGACCATTGGTACCGCGATACCCAAAGCTGGACGTCGCAAAACGCCTTCGGTCGGCGGAGCTACCCCGCAAGGCGCATAATTTTCAGCTATCCATTGCAACCTCATCGCCTTAAGCCAGTTAAGGAGAGTTGAGGTCGCAAAGGATAATGAAATACACACTGCTTATCGCAAGCGGCGCGTTGGTTTTATGCGCGGTGCCTGCACGGGCCATGGATGCTGAAACCTTTTTTGTGAAAGCGCTCGCGCTGAAAAAGAAGGGTATGTCAGCGATGTTCTCGAAAGATTTAAAGCCGATGGTGCGCGTCTTCGAAGCTGCAGCGGACTCGGTAAAAGCAGAAAATGAACGCGCACGCGCCGCGGGTAATCCTTTATTCTGTGCGCCCAAAAAATACCGACTGACTGCGGATCAGTTCATCGCCGAATTCAGCCGCATTCCGCAGGAGCGCCGTCGCACGCAAACAGTGCGCGAAGCGTGGCGAGAAATAGTGATGCGACGCTTCCCCTGCTAGTTTCGAACCGTGCATATCGTTGCGGACTACTGCGCGTCGGTGGTGGTGTACCGGTACGTGGCTGATTAATATCGCATTCACTGTCTGAGCAATATCCATCTGTTTTTACGAAGTAAAAGGGGCGATTGTGACCAGCAAAAGAGATTTTTTAGCGTTTGGAATGGTGACTTGTTTATTTGCGGTAACAGCCAATGCGGCGCCCGGAGATATGAGTGTTGCGACATTCCTCGCGAAAGCTGAAAGGCTGCAGGCGAAGGGCATGATGGCTTTGATGTCATCCGATATCCGTGTTCTCAAAGCAGAAGCCGATGCGGCAGGCACCAAATATCGGTCTATGATAAAGTCTGATGCCGCTAACAAACGCCCCCCACATAGTTGCCCTCCGGCCAAGGCCACATTCAATTCAAACGACCTGATGAAGCATCTAAAGGGCTATTCTGTCGAAGAGCGTCAGAAGACCAACATCACCACGGCAACGGCAGATTTGATGAAGAAGCGCTATCCTTGCAAATGACGCGCCGCTAGGCTGCCGGTGTAATGACAATATATTGTGACGAATCCGGCGGCGTCGGTCGAGGCGTGATGACGCTTGCGGCTGTTTCTATGATTGCAAAAGACGCCGATGCGGTCTTGATGCGGTTTCGCGAGGTCACAGGGCTTAAAGGAGAATTAAAGGGCAGCCGGATTGACCTCGCCGAGCGCGCGCTGTTTTTCGAATTGCTCGAGCCTGGAGACTGGCGCGCCGTAGTGAGCATTGCCATCTCCGCTTTGAAGCCAGAGCAGCGCGAGGATCGCGGAGATCAGGATATCGCGATTTATTCAGCGCTGCTCGACGACGCCATCGGTTCTATGTTGGTTGGGCAGGAATTCAATTGCAACGAGGTCATAATCGATGATGGCCGTTACGGTTTGGAGACATTGGCGCTGGTACGCAATTCGGTGGGTCGCTTGGTGGGTCCATTGGGCTCCGCATCGCTGGCGGTAAGCCACGCATTTGCCGGGCTTCAAATCGCCGACGTGATCGCCAACAGCTTCTTCAACCGCGCGCTGGTAAATAGCCGACAGGCGAAGATGGCCACTATTGTCGCGCCGTTCCTCAAAAGCGGGAAAATAAAGCTGCGATTGTTAGCCGGTGACGCCGAGAGTGACGACTAACATTGCAAATAAAGTCAACGCAGTCATTGCGAAAACCGACAACACGCACATCCGCCAGAAAGCGCCAAATCGGGTAGTCTCGTAGGCATGATGGATATGCCTATACATGTGAATTGGCGGATAGAATGCCAGCAAGATACCGCCGACTGGTTCTAATGTCGGTGTATTGATAAATATTGCCGATATCATGCCCAATAACATCATGAATGTAAGCGAATAAGTTACAAATACGGCGTGATCGAATATCTTGAATCGACGTCGCCAAAAAAACAGCAGCCAAACAAACGGCACCGAAATCGGGATAAGTGCCCAGCTATATTTATACGCATTTGACTGCACTTTATAGAAAAGCAGCTGCGGGTTTTCAGCAGCGTGCTTTACCGCC
>JBGSVG010000220.1:0-2838 GCA_041753095.1 Sphingorhabdus sp.
TTGCTTGGCGATCCGCAAATCCGCCTGCATGGCGTACCGATTGAAGAAGATCTCGAAGATTTTCTGGAAGAAGCCAACGACGCAGCGGTCAAAGCGGTTAAAGATAATCGTGGCGACTATGACAAGTTGCGCGAGAGTATACGGCTTGCAGTGCGGCGCGTCGCGACCAGCTGGACCGGAAAAAAGCCCATTGTTGACGTTCTGATCGTGGAGACGGCATGAGCTGGACATCGATTATCGCCATTTATGCGCTGTTCTGGGTCATGACAGCTTTTGTAATCTTACCCATTGGCGTGCGCACCCATGAAGAATTGGGACTGGAAAAGACACCCGGTCAGGCAGACAGTGCGCCAGGAAATTTCCGGCCTGGCCTCATTGTTCTTAGGACAACATTGCTCTCAGCTGTCCTATTCGGCCTATATTATGCCAATTATGTAAATGGCTGGATTGACCGGCACAGCTTCGATTCTTCTGATTACCCGACCGACCGAATAATCAGTTCCGCAAGCGTTCGATAGCCTGCGCAAGCGCGACATAAAGTTTGCCGACATCCGATGATAACAATGTCACCCCGATGGCATTACCGTCACGTGTGCTCAACAGAACGCGCATCATGGCCTCAAAATCGTGGATATAGCGGTTAACATGCTCGCGAAACTCACCGTCCTCGCCATAATGCGACGCTATGGCCCGGGCCTCGCCAGCATCGAGCAAGCGGACAGCGCGGCGGGTAAACACGCCTCGGTCGCCTTTGAGATAAGCGGCCCAAGCGGTGTCGGTTACGTCGTTGGACAATATTTTCGCAACATCGATTGAGGTCGAATTCAGCGATTCAGTTAGCAGCACCATCCGTCGCGCAAAACTGTCGTCGCCAATAGCTTCAAAACCATCCTTGTTGTCGGCAACGCGCTGTTCGAGATTGGCGGTCATTTCTTCAAGTTGGCCAAGCTGCGAAGCAACCCGCGTGGCAGCATTTTCGGATAGCCTTATGTTGCGCTCGATTGCTTCCGTCACGACATCGTTCATCGATGCAATCTGCGCGTCGATGGCCTCGGCAAGCGCAGCCTTGTTCTGGTCTGTTAGCTTCTCAGCGACATTGGCCAGTTCATCATCCAAGATTTTGCGGCTGCTTTCGGCCGCCTGTCGTGTGGTCTCGCGCACGCGCAGCATCGAAGCTACCAATTTGGTATTGGCATCTTCGGTCATGTCCTCGACCAACGCCCGGGTTTGCTGCAACGCAGATCCAAGCGCATCTGCCTGTTCGTGGCGAGCAGCGAAATGTTCATCGCTTTCCCGCATCAATTTGTCCACATTTTCGCGTTGAACGCCGATCAGCTGCTCTAGCGACTTCAATTTAGCGAGCATATTGTCGCTTAATTCGTCAAGTGAACGCGCGGAAGCTGTGGCCTGCCCCAGATTGGCAATGCCTTGCGCGAACCTTTCGTTGAGTTGCAACATTGCATCAGGAAGGACTTCATCAATCTGTCGATTGGCCTTGTCCAACGATACAAGAAGTTTATCCGATTGAGCGATCAGGTCTTGGGTGATGCTATGGTTATTCGTTAGTGCGGACCCGACGTCTTTTGTGCTTTCACCCAGCGCAGACACTGCAAACGCCAGCTTTGCTGTCTGATCGGTAGCAGCCTTGTCTACTTCGGCGATCCTGTTCGCGCTTGATTCAATATGATCCGCAATTTCCCGGATTATAAGCGAAATCCTGGCTTCCTCCGCCGCCGATTGCTCTGAAAGATTGCTTATCGACCCACGCAAAAGGGTCAATTGACCCTCAACTTTCTCTTGGCTTGTTGCTAATATAGCGTCAACTGCGGTCGAGGCATTGGACACGCCAGTTGTCAGTCCATTGGTCGCTCGCTCGATCAACGTTACCATTTCCGCGGTGCGGTTGGTGGCATCGGCACCGCACTCGTCGAGCAGGGCGGCACTCGCTTTCAAGGATTGCTCAAGTTTGCCGCCGACATCGTCGGCGCGTACTTCCATGTTATCGATATAACCGCGAGCAGATTTTCCCGCCTCGCCAACGCGCTCAAGTGAAGCAATTAAAGATTTAATCTGCATTTGCGCGTTGTTGCCCGCACTGCCAATCTGGTTGGTCACATCTTTTGCGGCGCTGGTGACGACCGGCAAATGTTTGCGCAACTGCTCCAAATTACTCGTAGCCGCATTACTCACCGCTTCGAGCGTTTTTGCCTTTTGATCGCTATCCGCCAAGGCAGCGGCCAATTGCTCGGCCGATTCAACGAGCTGTTTGGCAGATTGACGACCGACACTCTCCAACTCACGGGCATTCTGGGCCAGAAACTCACGCGCCAGCTAAATTTCTTCATTCACCGTTCGCATTCGGGTAGCGAGCGCGTCACTCTCGTTGCGCAAAAGCAATGCCACATCACCAAAGCGGCTTGCTTCACGGCTGCTGCTACGCATCGCAATTAGCCACAGTACCGCAAGCAATAGCGTGGGTACCGCCCACATCGTGACAAGCGAAATAATGCGGTCATTCGCAAGCCCACGCTGTGCTTCGGGCAAATAGGTCCACCCAAAGAAGCCGGTCCAACCCGCAAATGCTAAGATTAATAAGGTAGGAACGAGGACTTTTGCAATATCGCGACGAGGAGCCTCATCGGCATAGTCTTCATAATATTCTGCTGGCGGCTCATCCTGCATTTCCAGATCAGGACCCTCGGGCGAAGCGGCCAAACCTGCCGGGCCGTCATGTTCTAAAGGTTCATCGCGATGGTCGTCGGGGATCTCGCGGGTCAGCCCGATAATTTTGGAGCGCGTGTTCATGTCAAGTTGTTTACCATAATTTATCCACAGAGA
>JBGSVG010000221.1:0-4279 GCA_041753095.1 Sphingorhabdus sp.
ACGCATTGCGCCGGAATGGTGGCGGCGTAAGGGTGGCCATGAACCGGGTGCTGGTGGACTAACGCGGGATTATTACCGTGTGGAGGACAAGGAGGGCAGGCGTTTCTGGTTGTTCCGGCGGGGGCTTTATGACGAAGCCGAGCGCCCCTGCTGGTATCTGCACGGCGTGTTTGCATGAGCTATGCCGAACTTGCCTGCACCAGCAGCTATTCCTTTCTACGTGGCGCGTCACCACCGTCAGATTATGTAGCGCAGGGTATCAATCTTGGACTGAAAGCCATCGGTATTGCGGATCGGAACACAGTTTCTGGTGTAGTGCGTGCATGGAAGTCGCTCCGTGACGCGCCTGACGATGCCCGAACTATGATGTTGAAAACTAAGCGGGAGGCAGGTGAACCGGAGGTATTAACGCAGGCAGAAGATGCGGCATGCGAAACCAGCTTGCGGTTTTTGGCTGGCGCGCGGTTGGTGTTTTCGGATGGTACGCCAGATATCCTTGCATATCCGGCAACACGGCAAGGTTGGGGTAATCTTACCCGGCTTCTGACTGTTGGAAATATGCGGGGCGTCAAGGGCAGCTGCATCCTGAAATTCGATGATCTGCTCGAACATCTGACGGATCTGCTTTTGATAATAATGCCCTATTCGACGGCGGATGCAGAAGAGGAACACAAAAATCCGCCTGTTTACGAGTTCAAGAGTGATGCTCAGCCAAAGATTGTACGCTCGCATCTGAAGCTGGTTTCATCCGCTCCACAAAATTGGAAAGATGTGATTCAGCGCCTTGCAAATCTTCATGCAGGTGATGTCTGGCTGGGAATGTCGAGACATTACAGGGGCAAAGACAAACGCCAATTCATAGAATGCCGGACGACTGCCGCTACTTTTGGCGTACCGTTGCTGGCCACCAACGACGTGCTTTATGCGACAAGTTACCAGCGGCCGCTTCATGACATCATCACCTGTATCCGCTTGGGGACGACGATCACGAAAGCAGGACTTGTATTGGAAGCCAATGGCGAGCGCTTTATCAAGGCACCTAATGAAATGGCGCGTTTATTTGAAGACTATCCAACTGCTTTGGCTCAGGCCGCAAGTTTCGCCGATCGAATTGAATTCGATCTCAACGATCTGAAATATGAATATCCACATGAGCCTGTGCCCGAAGGCTGGGTTCCCGATGACTGGTTGGCCCATCTTGTATGGGCTGCTGCACGCAAGAGGCATGGAGACGATATTCCTGAAAAGCTGCGCAAGACAGTGCAGAAAGAGCTCGACTTTATCCGGACGCATAAATTTGCTTATTATTTCCTGACCGTTCACGATCTCGTCAAATTCGCGCGGGATCAGAAGCCGCCGATATTGTGTCAAGGCCGTGGCTCGGCTGCGAATTCGGCAGTGTGCTTTCTGTTAGGTGTGACTTCGGTCGACCCGATGAAGCATGATCTTTTATTTTCCCGTTTCATATCTGCCGACCGGAACGAGCCGCCCGATATCGACGTCGATTTCGAGCATGAACGACGTGAGGAGGTGATGCAGTATGTTTACCAACGCTATGGCCGCCATCGCGCATCGATTGCTGCAACTGTAATCCACTATCGTCCGCGCAGCGCCGTGCGCGAAGTCGGCAAAGCTTTGGGGCTGACCGAAGACATCACCACACGCGTGGTCAGCACCGTCTGGGGCAGTTTCGGCAGTGGTCCCGATGATCGGCGGCTAGCCGAGGCGGGGTTCGATCCCGATAATCCCGAAATTGCGCGCCTGAAATCGCTGTCAGAGCAATTACTGAAATTTCCACGCCATTTGTCGCAGCATGTCGGCGGTTTTGTGCTGACCCAGAACCGGCTTGACGAAACGGTGCCAATCCACAACGGCGCGATGAAGGACCGTACGTTTATCGAATGGGACAAGGATGATATCGACGCGCTTGGGTTGATGAAGGTTGATGTTCTGGCGCTCGGGATGCTGACCTGCATCCGCAAGGCCTATGACATGATGCGGACACAGGGTCTGGGCGATCATGACCTGACCGTTGATATCGATTCCAGCGATCCGGCGGTTTATGACATGCTGTGTCGGGGCGAGAGCCTCGGCGTGTTTCAGGTCGAGAGCCGCGCACAGATGAACATGCTACCGCGCCTGCGCCCGCGCGATTTGTATGACCTCACTATTCAGGTGGCGATTGTCCGTCCCGGGCCAATCGAGGGTGATATGGTCCATCCCTATTTACGGCGCCGGAATGGTGAGGAAGAGGTGAATTTCCCCTCACCATCACCTGAGCATGGCGAACCTGACGAGCTTGTCGAAGTGCTAGGCAAGACCAAGGGCGTTCCGCTGTTTCAGGAACAGGCAATGAAACTGGCGATTGTGGCGGCAAAGTTCAGCGATGCCGAGGCCAATAAGCTCCGCCGTGCGATGGCGACATTTCGCAATCTAGGCGGCATTGATAAATTCCGGGACCAGATGGTCGGCGGCATGGTGCGGCGGGGATATGAGCAGGATTTTGCCGAACGCTGTTTCAAACAGATTGAGGGCTTTGGCTCTTACGGTTTCCCTGAGAGCCACGCGCTTTCTTTTGCCCGGCTGGTCTATGTCTCGTCGTGGCTAAAGCATTATCAGCCGGCAATTTTTGCAGCCGCTCTTCTCAACTCCCAACCAATGGGTTTTTACGCACCTGCACAGATTGTCCGCGATGCCCAAGAAAATGGGGTGGAGGTTCTAGGCATTGATGTGAATACCAGCGGCTGGGATAACAGCATTGAGCAAGGCGCACTTCGTCTGGGGCTGCGACAGGTGGATAGTTTTCGGGAGGAATGGGCGAAGGCGATTATCGCCAAACGGCCTTTTGCCTCGATTGAGGAGCTTGCCCGGCGGGCTGATTTGCCGTCCCGCGCATTACATCTGCTCGCCGATGCCGATGCGGTGCGGTCACTTGGCTTTGACCGGCGCGAAGGCGCATGGGAAGCGCGGCGGACGCCGTCTGACGAACTGCCGCTCTTTGCTGCAGCCAAGGCGCGCGAACTGGCCGAAGAGGAGGACGCGATGCTTCCCGCGATGCCGCTGGGCGAACATGTCGTGGCAGATTATCAGATGACAAGGTTGTCGCTGAAAGGCCATCCAATGCAATTCTTGCGCGGGATGTTTGACTGCGAAGGCGTGCTAAGCTGTGCGCAGACCAGTGCGGCGAAAAATGGCGCGCGGGTGAAGACGGCGGGCGTGGTGTTGACGCGGCAGCGGCCGGGCAAGGGCAATGCGATCTTCATCACCATTGAGGATGAAACCGGCGTCACCAATGCGCTTCTATGGTCGCGGCTCTTCGAACGGCAGCGGCGGGCAGTAATGGCGTCGCGGTTGATGGTGATCGAGGGTGAAGTGCAGCGGAGCAAGGAAGGCGTCGTTCACCTGATGGCGACGACCATTACCGACCGGACACATGAGTTGCGGCGGCTATCCGAAGAGCATGACGCCAATGTGCCGACGCCGCGCAATGATGAATTTGCCCGCCCCGTCTACCCACGCCACGGTCATCCGCGCGATGTGCGGATATTGCCGAAGTCGCGGGATTTTCATTAACGCTTAGGCGGCGTCCTTGGCCGCGCGTCTTGCCGCGAGTTCCGCAATCGAGCCCGCACGCATGAACGGATTGGTAGCCCGTTCCAAAGCAATGCTCGTCGGCACAGTCGGTTCGCCGCGTTCGCGCATCGCAGTGACTTCGGCCATCCGTTCTGCCAACGCTTTATTGTCCGGCTCGACGGTCAACGCAAAGCGGCCATTGCTGAGCGTATATTCGTGCGCGCAATAGATCGCTGTGTCGTCGCCCAGCGCTTCCAGCTTGCGCATATTGCTAAACATCTGTTCAGCGGTGCCTTCGAACAACCGCCCGCAACCCATCGCGAATAGCGTGTCACCGACAAAGGCGGCGTGGTCTTCTGCAAAGTGGAAGGCGATATGTCCTGCGGTGTGAGCAGGGACGTCAATGACCGCCGCCTCGGCCTCGCCAAGCTTCACGATATCGCCACCCTCCACCTGAATATCGAGCGTGGGGATCCGAGCATATTCCGCCTCGGGTCCAGTTATGATACAACCGGTCGCTTCCTTGATTTCGGCATTGCCGCCGGTGTGGTCGGGGTGCCAGTGCGTGTTCCAGATCTGGGTGATTTTCCAGCCAAGCTCTTCGGCTTTTGCCAGCACCGGTGGCGCCACCGCAGGGTCAACAACCATCGTCTCGCCGCTTTTGCGTTCATGCACCAGCCAAACATAATTGTCCGACAAGACTGGA
>JBGSVG010000222.1:0-2637 GCA_041753095.1 Sphingorhabdus sp.
GCGGCCAGTTTCAGGTCGTGAATATCCAGCAGGCTTCGCGGCTCGGTACAATTTGTCGTCATTGATTGAAGCACCCCGTCCTCTTCTTGCAATCAGTTGCATATAGCCTTGATAGGCAAGTTGATAGGCGAGTATCGATTCTGCGCCCCGGTTCTGGTTTATTCCATGCGGCGTGATGCCGTCACGGCAGCTCCCTGTAACAGCATCGATTAACGGTTGATGACGATCATTGTTTCCGTGAAACCAAGACATTGCCTGTTCGGCGTGGGCCAACCACTCTGGACTTGGGTGCATGTCATTGGCTGCGGCGCACGCATCGACGGCAGACCATGCTTCGAGCGGCTGCTGGTCAAAGGGCAGGAAATCGCCTTGACGGCCGAACCCTTCCGAGCCGATTGGCCTGAACATGCTGCGTTCGCTTATTTGTTGTTGATTTATCCAGCGCAGCGCGTCGATGCCGGTATCCAGCCAATCGAGGCGACCGGTGATTTTGCCTGCTTTCATGAGCGCTTCCGGCAATCTCGGATTGTCATAAGCAAGAACAGTTTCAAACCATGTCCAGTCGGGTCTGGATGACGCTTTTAGCAGCTGAAACAGCATCTCGCCGGTATGCGCGATAACGTGTTGCGCAGCAATATTCTCGGGATCGTTTTCGATGATATCTGCGGCGCCCAGTGCGGCAAAGGCGTGCGCTCTGGGTGACCCCAGTTCGCTGACAAGTCCAATCGTACGATTGAAAAAATCCGAAGCCCACCAACGAATTTCCTGATGTGGATTATGGCGGGCGGTGTGGCCTAGACTCCAGATTGTCCGGCCATTCGAGTCTTCTGATCCTGCCTCCTCCAGCCAGCGTCGATCATAGCCCATGAAATTTCGAAAACGCCGCGTGTCAGGATTATAGCTGTCCTGAATGAACGAACAAAATGTCAAAGCCAGATGATATGCCGACGGCTCGGACCGATGGCTTACATGGTTCATAAGCATCAACGCACGGGCATTGTCATCGACGCAATAGCCATGCGCGCGGTTGGGCACTGGTCCGTGGCTATGTTGAAGCATCCCCGTCCCATCAACCATCGCCTTGAAACCAATCAGGCTGGGCACGGTGAGCATCGCATCCTTTGCCAGTTTTGGTTGCGGATGCAATATGGTCGAACCGATCATGTCATCGACGCCGGCAACGAATTCGGGCCAAATTGTGCTTCGCCCTCGACGGTAAGCGCGGCGTTGCGCGTCCTGCAATTTGTCGGGGTCAAGCGCGAGTTCCAAAATAGCAGCGGCAAGCGCGTCACTGTCGCCCGGATTGAATAGCGTCCCGCATCCATCGGCAAGCAGTTCGCAGGCGTGAATATAGGGTGTCGAAATGACCGCCTTACCGAGAGCTACGGCATAGCTTAGGGTTCCTGAGGTACTCTGATTCAGGTTGGGATAAGGTGTGAGATAAATCTGGCATTGGTCAAGCTCGGTCAGCAGGTCGTCTATATCGAGGAATTTGTCGACCCATTCCACGTGACTCTCCAACCCTAATGACGAGGCCTGGGCTTTCAACGCATCCCGATATGCCTCGCCATCTTGAGCGATCAAATTGGGATGGGTTGCACCGATAATCCGGTACCGAAAATAGGGATATTGATCCCGAACCTTAGCCAAGGCATCCAGAGCAGTTTCGAGACCCTTGCCGGGGCCAAGAAGACCAAAAGTCGCCAGTGTAAGCGGTGCCGAAGGGTCTTTGCCAGAAAGCGGACGGTCAGGCGCGCCATGCTCGATAACCGAAACGCGATGGGGGTCGGCTTTATAGCGCGACACCAACAGGTCTCGGCCATGGACCGACATGACCATGATCTGGGACGCTATCCCTATAAGGCGCTCGATAATGGCAAATTGGCTAGCCGACGGATGAGGCAAGATCGTGTGAAAAGTAACTATCACCGGTGCGGCCAGGCGCTCGGCCAAGCCTATGATATATTGCCCGTCATCGCCGCCGAATATGCCAAACTCATGTTGAATCCATACTGCATCATATTGTGCTTCATTTATCGCACGCGCTGCAGAATGGTACGAGGCTTGGTCCGCTTCCACAAACGCAATTCGATTTTGCGAGGATTCACCCTCACGCAAAACGCAGATATGATCGACGTTAAAAATACTTCCGCACGAACCTGCGTGGCTCACAATATCGCTGGTGAATGTCGCCAGACCACATGCACGTGTTGGACATGGTCCGATTAGCGCAATTTTACCAGAAGTAGGCTGACACTGGTCCGGCGATTCATCAAACATGAATGTCGGAAGTTCCAGATCGTCGGTAAAATCGGTCGATAATGCGGTCACAGGGCGGCTCTCCTCTTAAACGAGTTGTCCTCTTCCCATGTTGTCGTGCCATCCGGCTTGATCGTGGATGGAATATTTGCGGTTGGACAGTTCATCGTCCGGTCTGCGTCGACGCGGCACCAGCAGCTTTGAAACCTGCTTATGTTGCCAGATTCCCTAATATGCAGGAACCTTATCACATTAACCTGCCGACTGAAATAGGGGGATGTCGGGCGAGAGATGTCGCAATTGTTAAACATGGTAAAGTCCGCTTTTAATCAGTCATTGTCGCTTTCAATCAATTAACGGAGTGATCGCATTTCTGTT
>JBGSVG010000223.1:0-2054 GCA_041753095.1 Sphingorhabdus sp.
TAAGATGGTCAACGCTTCCGCTACCTGGCGACCATTTGGCAAGGACCGCAATGTCAGCCTGATCCTTGCAGCGGATAACATATTCGATGTCGAAGCGCGTCGCGCCGCATCTTTTACGAAAGAGTTCGTCCCCTTGGCAGGGCGCGACATTAAGGTCACTGCGCGCTTCAGTTTCTGATTGTAAGCGTCCGTTCACCTTGGCAGGTGCAGAGAGCTTCATCTGTTTTTTGGGAGAATGTTCATGCGCAAAATTACTATGGCAATCCTCATTTCCGCGTCGCTGCTCGTATCGGCATGCAACACGGTGAAGGGCCTTGGTCGCGATATCGAGTCTGTTGGCCAAGCCGGTGACCGCGCCACCTGAATGGCTGGTACTCAACGGAACCAATGATATCCTCACGCGTTCATCCATCAGGCCTGAATAATCAGGCAGAACATGATGGAGATTTACATGCGTAAAATTGCAACGATCATCCTGTTGTCGGCATCGCTGCTATCTGCCGCATGCAACACGGTAAAGGGCGTCGGCGAAGACATCGAATCGGTTGGTGAAGCTGGCGACCGCGCTATCTAAGTTATGAAATAGCTTTGGCGGAGCCAGCCATTTGATTGCAATCGACTAAATGGCTGGCTCTTCCTTTATCTGACTATTGTCCCTGCGACGGCGGGTGAACCAGATGGTGATGATCGCCAGTTCGTATAAAATGCACAATGGTATCGCGAGCAGCAACTGCGACACCACATCGGGCGGCGTCAATACTGCCGCAATCGCAAATGCTCCTACGATCGCATAGCGCCGCGCTCCGCGCAGTTGCTCCAGCGTTACGATCCCCGCCCGCTCCAACAGCATGAGCAATACCGGCAGCAAAAATGATATGCCGAAGCCGAAGATGAACTTCATTACGAAATTGAGATAATTGTCGACACCGGGCAGCGCCTCTTGCTCGACACCACCCACATTGCCGCCAAAGCCCAGCAAATAGGTCAACGCGACCGGGATCGCCATATAATAGGCCATCGCCGCGCCCACGGTGAACAGCACTGGGGTGGCTAGCAGGAAGGGCAGAAAAGCCCGCTTTTCTTTGGAATAGAGTCCAGGCGCAACGAACCGCCAGAGCTGCGTGGCGAATACCGGAAATGAAAAGAAAGCAGCGGCAAAAAAGGCGACTTTGATCTCGACAAAAAAGGCCTCGAAAATGGCCGTATAAATAAGCTTCGTCTGACCTGACGCCAATAATGGCTGCACGAGAAAGCCGAATATAGGCCGGGCAAAGTAAATGCTGATGCCAAAGGCAATTGCCAGCGCAAAGAAGCTCCAGAGCAGGCGACGACGCAACTCAATCAAATGATCGAGCAAGGGCATTTTGCTGTCGTCGATCTCGCTCATGATTTTGCCTGAACCTCGGTTGATGGCACAGGTTCAATCGGAAGCTCGGGCTCTAAAGGCCGCATTTCATCGCCGATTACTTCTGCGCGCGGATCAGCTGCCGGTTCAGCCGGATGTTCGCGCATGATGCGCTCATTTTCGGCTTTCCACTTTTTTTCCAGTTCCTCGAGCTCGGACTGGCGGACCATTTCATCAAAGCCCGAACGGAACTGCGCCGCTACGCCGCGCGCCTTGCCAACCCATTTGCCGACAACGCGTAATACTTTCGGCAAGTCTTTCGGGCCGATTACCAACAAAGCAACCAGCACCACGAGCAAAAATTCGGACGACGCAATGTCAAACATTTCAGACCCCCGGTACCGAGGGTGATGTTAGCGCCGCATCCAGAATGGCTTAGCCTTGCGTCTTATCAGTCTGCTTTTCGGCGTCGATGACCGTATTAGCCCCGATTTGCGGCGGTACTTTGGTCGCTTCGTCGTCTTCGCTCATGCCTTTTTTGAAGCTTTTGATACCCTTGGCAACATCACCCATCATGTCGGAAAAGCGGCCCTTGCCGAACAGTAGCAGCACCAAAATGCCGACAATCAGCCAATGCCAGATGCTCAATCCACCCATTTCAAACTCCTAACGGGGCGCACCCCCGGTTATCGCGACATTCGCCGCACTC
>JBGSVG010000224.1:0-4024 GCA_041753095.1 Sphingorhabdus sp.
CGCAGCAGCAACGGCATGGGTGCCATCACCGAAGATGAAAACGCGCTTGCCGGTCAGATAGTTGGAGTCGATCGAGCGGCTCCACCACGACATGCGTGAGAGGCCTTCCTGAAGCATTGGCTCGGGATCGACCGCAGCCAATGCAGCGACTTCACGGATGAAATCCTGCGTCGCGCCTACGCCGATTGGTACGGTACGGACGGCTGGCTGGCCGAATTCGCGCTTCAGATAATCCGCAGCCAAATCGCCGGTTTCAGGATAGACCACGATGTTGAAGTCGGCCTCGCCCAATTTCGCAATATCGGCGACATTTGCGCCCAGCGGCGCTGTAACGTTGATATCGATGCCCAGTTTGCCGAGCAGTCCGCTGATTTCGATAACGTCATCGCGGTGACGGAAGCCCAATGCGGTTGGTCCAAGCAAATTGACTAACGGACGGCGCGTCGCTTTGTCGGTCGCGCGGCGATCCTTGTCGGCGAGGTGACGCACTATCTGGTAAAATGTCTCCGCCGCGCCCCAATGTTCCTTGCGCTGATAGCTTGGCAGTTCGAGCGGAATGACGGGGATCGGCAGGCCCATATTTTCGATCAGGCCAGCAGGATCATCCTGAATAAGTTCAGCCGTGCACGACGCGCCAACAATCATCGCATCCGGTTTAAAGCGTTCGATAATGTCGAGCGCCGCCGTCTGGAACAGCTGCGATGTGTCCTTGCCGAGATCGCGCGCCTGGAATGTTGTGTAGGTGACCGGAGGCCGCTTGCTGCGACGCTCGATCATAGTGAACAACAGGTCCGCATACGTATCGCCCTGCGGCGAATGCAGCAAATAATGCACACCTTCCATCGCAGTTGCGACGCGCATAGCGCCGACATGCGGTGGGCCTTCATATGTCCAGACGGAGAGCTGCATCGCCTAAACCCTCAACACGTCGCGGCGGCGCAGGGGCCGCGCGAACAATTCGGCGAGATCGCCAGCCTGGTCGAAACCGTGGATCGGCGAGAACACCAGTTCGATCGCCCATTTGGTTGAAAGCCCCTCGGCCTCCAATGGATTGGCGAGGCCGAGACCGCAGACGGTCAGGTCAGGCTTGGCAGCGCGAACGCGGTCGAGTTGTTTGTCGACGTCCTGCCCTTCGCTCAGCATCACGCCTGCGGGCAAAGCCGCCAACTCCTGCGCCAGATGGCGGCGGTGGAGATAGGGTGTGCCGACTTCGATCAAGTGCATGCCGAGTTCGTTCGCCAAAAAGCGCGCCAGCGGCACTTCCAACTGCGAGTCAGGCATGAAGAAAATTGAACGACCTTCAAGGCGAGCGCGCTGATGTGCCAGCGCGGTGGTTGCGCGGTCCTGATAAGGACGGAGCACCGAGTCGAAATGGCTGTCGGAAACGCCAAACTCGCTCGCCGCTGCATGAAGCCAGTTCGTGGTGCCCTCAACGCCGAACGGGAACAGCGCATCGAGACGCACTGCACCGCGTTCTTCAAGGCACTGCGCGGTGTCACCGAGGAAAGGCTGAGCGAGCAGAAAGCGAGTGTTAGGTCCAACGCCCGGCAGATCGGCAACCGCACGTTCGGGCAGGCTGGCGACGTTGCTAATGCCAAGCTCGGCAAACAAACGACGGAACTGATCTTCGACAATATCGGGAAGCGAGCCAACGACGATGAGGTTCTTCGGTGCATTCGCAGCCAGCGAAGGCATGATCGGCACCAATGACGCCAAGCAGGCATCTTCTCCCTCGGTGAAGGTCGTTTCGATGCCACTGCCCGAGTAATTCAGAATGCGCACTTGAGGCGCGTGTTTCGCGCCAAGGCGTTGGGCGGCCTTCGATAGATCAAGCTTGATAACTTCGGACGGGCAGCTACCCACCAGAAACAGCGACTTGATTTCAGGACGCCGCGCCAGCAGCTGATCAACGATCCGGTCGAGTTCGACATTCGCGTCGACAAGTCCGGCCAGATCGCGCTCTTCCATGATCGCTGTGGCAAAACGCGGCTCGGCGAAGATCATCACGCCAGCCGCCGACTGCAGCAGATGTGCACAGGTGCGTGAACCAACCACTAGGAAGAACGCATCCTGCATCTTGCGGTGAAGCCAGATGATGCCAGTCAGGCCACAAAAAACTTCGCGCTGGCCGCGCTCTTTCAATACTGGCGCGCAATCGACTGCGTTTGCTGAAGATAGTGGAGCGATCGCGTTCATGATGCAGCCGCCATTCCGGGCGCCGCTTCGAGGCGAGCCATGCGGAGCTTATAAAGGAACTGACCAGCGTTGATAATGTAGGCCGCATAACCCGCCAGCGCGACATACATCCGGTCTTCCGAAGTGCCCCAGTTATTGAACAGCATCACGAGATACGCGGTGTGCAACGCCAGCACCAACATGCTGAAAGCATCTTCCCAGAAAAACGGCTTGGCGAACAACCACTCGTCGAACACCACTTTTTCCCAGATCGAGCCGGTAATCATGATCGTGTAGAGCGCCAGGGTTTTAACGACGACGGAAATTTCAGCGGCGGACTGGCCCTCGCCGGTAATCAGGAACTGAATGACCAAAAACAGGCTGACGCCAAAAATCAGAAACTGGACCGGCGCCAATAGGCCCTGAACCAATGTCCAAGGCGACTCGTCGCGGCGCTTGCGTTGTGCGGCTGTATAGAGCGGCGCAATCGCGCCAGAGGCCCTGTGATTGGCCAAAATCGTGAAATTCTCGTCCGATTCAATATGTCTGCTTATGGACAGATCACGTGCTCCCTCTCTCGTATGGACGAAATAAAGGTCAGAATATGTAAAGTGTCAAGTTTTTTAGACGTCTAATTTTTTTGACACAAAGGTGTTTGCGTATGCATTCAAGTTGCGATACGTTCTGAGTCGCATGAGATGACAGAAGCATCCATGAGGCCGACGTTATGCCACGCCGACCAGACTACTTAGGGGAGTCTGCTATATGGCCACTGTTTTTGGAATTTCTGGGCTGAAGTCCAAATTGGACGACTGGCGCGGGGGCCGAAAAAACATACAGCCTCAGAATTTGGCTGTCGCCAATTCCGGGATGAATCCATTCACCATCGTGGAGCCTGCTGACGAGGACTACGATCTTTCGCTGCTGCTCGAAAATCTGGTTATACCTAAGCTGATTGCCGACCGCGACAAGCGCGACAACTGGCTGCATATGCCAGGCCTCACGCAAGCTGGAAACGCAAAACAGCACGCCGCGATAACCGCGGCGGACGTCGAAGAGTTTACCCGGCTGTCAATTGGCGGTGAGGCGCACGCGCTGCTTGATTTCGTTGACCATTGCCTTGAAACCGGTAGCTCGGTCGAAACCGTCTATGTCGAATTGCTGGCCCCCGCAGCGCGCAAGTTAGGTGAATATTGGGAAGAGGATAGCGAGGATTTTGTTGGCGTTACGATGGGCCTTTGGCGCATCCAGGAAATCCTGCGAGAACTTACCTTGCGAATCCCCCCAAAGTCCCGTCCGGGCCACGGCCAACGCTCGGCGCTTTTTTCGATGATGCCTGGCGAACAGCACAGTTTTGGCACGTTGATGGTGGCAGAATGCTTCCAACGTGCCGGATGGGATACCGATGTCATGATCGAACCGACGCAATCCGACCTCACAGGAAAATTTGCAAAGCGGCATTACGACCTCATCGGATTGACGGTTAGCCGGGACTGCTCTACGGCGCTGCTCGGCAGCATGGTCAAAACGATTAAAGCTGTGTCTAGCAACCCGCACATCCGCATCATGCTGGGTGGGCGTGTCATCAACGAACAACCTGAACTGGTTGACGAATGCGGTGCAGATGCAACGGCTATCGATGCCATGTCCGCTGTCGCGCTTGCAGATCGTCTGGTACCGGTAAAATTGGAATGTTTCGAACATCTAGCATAAGGAACTGGTTCCTTCGATGAACCTAGAGTCTACCAGTGGTGACCAGATTCCATTCAGTGATCCTGAAGGCATGTTCGAAGGATTCACGAAGGAGGACATTATTAGCCTTGCCTATTGCGCAGGCGACTTCATGCTC
>JBGSVG010000225.1:0-10361 GCA_041753095.1 Sphingorhabdus sp.
TATCGCGACGAGTGTTTCGCGGTTCTCAAACGGCGCGAAACCCTGCAACGTCACGAACGCGCCAGACAGCGCACCCAATGCAGGCGCAAGGGCAAGCAGGCCGCCCAGAAGGCCCTTCTGCGAGTCGGGAATGCTATCGCCTGCCCAAGCGCCAAGCGGGGCGAGCATCATGTTGAGGCCGATTTGCCAAAACACGATCATAGTGATGAGCATTGCCGGACTAGTTGCCAATGGCATCGCGACAAGCAAGCAAGACGATAGGACCAGTCCAACCCATATCCAAGATCGCCTTATTCGCGTGACATCGCTAACCCAGCCGAAACCGATATTGGCGAGGCTGGCCGATATCGCGCCCGCAAAGGCGGCGATAGCTAGTATATTAAGCGCATTGTCGCCTGCCAAGCCGGTGGCACGGACCGGAAGCAATATTGTCAGAAACGGAATATAGGCGACCGCCCCGCCCGAAACCGCGAGCGCGTACAGATACATAAACCGCGCCGATTGCTGATCAGGCGCGGCGGTCTCTATGTCAGGCACCGCTGCTAGGTGGCGCAGTGCTGCCGCGCTCGACAAGGCTGCCCTCGGTGACCACCGGCTGATCCGGAACTGCCATGTTGCCATTGGTAATCAGCAACTCCACCGCTTTTGAGAAGGTCGCTGCAATGGGCTGATCAATGGCGGTGAGTTTCGGGTCGGTAAAGCGTACGACAGGCGTATTGTCGAAACTGATCAGCGACAGGTCACCGGGTACTTTCAATCCGCGCTGGTTTGCGGTGACGAGAGTAGCCAGCGTCATTTGGTCATTGCTGGCGATGATCGCTGTGGGCGGTGTCTCTAGATCCAGCAGACTATTCGCCGCGATCACTCCGCTCTCGTAACTAAAGTCACCTCTGGTGCATAACCCATCCTGCGAGAGCCCCGCCGCGTCTATCGCCTCGCGCCAGCCATCGATGCGCCAATTCGACAGGTCATATTCCTCAGACCCCGCGATAAACCCGATACGCCGGTGCCCCAAAGCAATCAGATGCTCGGTCGCCCGCCGCGCCGATCCCTCGTCATCCATCGTCATCGATATGCCCGGACCCGGCGTAATCGAACCGATCCGCGCAAAGGGTAATTTCCGCTTGGCAAGAAATGCTGTAATCAGCGGGTTATCGGAATGTGGCGGGGTCAGAATAACGCCGTCGGGTTGTAAAGCCGCAATGGTTGCGCCCAGTTCGCGCTCGACATGATCGTTATGCGTATCGACCAATTCGAAGATCATGCGGTAGCCATGCTCGGCGCATTTCAGCATTCCGCCGAGCAGCATCTGGTCGACCCAGTCAGTGCCCTGCCGCGTCCGCCAGTCGGCGATGGTGCGCTCGCGGTCGTTGATCGCCAGGATCAGATAAGAGCGCGAACCGCTCATTCGCTGCGCCGCAATCGAGGGCACATAACCAAGCTTATCGATCGACGCCTGCACCCGCTCCTTCATCGATGGGCGTACATTGGGTTCGTTGTTGATGACACGGCTCACCGTCTGCAGGGAAACCTCTGCATCAGCCGCAACATGCTTGATAGTGACTGCCTGGCGGCGTCTCGCCATGTCTTATTTGCCCTCTTTGACGCCCTGCATGCAGGCCAGCCCTTTGTCCTTGTCATCGCCGCATTGGTAGATACGGATCCAGTCGATTTGAAACTCCGCCGGGGTCACATTGGCTGCAACCCCTTTGTCGTTATTCTTCTCCGACAGACCGCCCCCGATGGCCAGATTTGCCATGATGTAGAAGGGCTGATCGAATGGCGCAACGGGATTTCCCTTTGCTGATGGCGAAGCAGTGTCCCAATCGTCCTGAGTCAGTTCCCAATATTTGCGGCCGTCGAGGTAGAAGCGCATAAGGCCTTGGCCCCATTCAAGCGTCCAGACATGGAAGTCGTCCGACGGCAGCGCCAACGACGGTAACGCAACACGGGTATCGCGAACCTTGTTCTTGGGTGCGTAATCGCCGAAGTGGAGCGCGCTAATCATCCGGTTTTCGCCGACATTGCCCTCGCAGCTCTCGCAGGTGGCGCCAAGATTGACGCCTTCCAATATGTCGATTTCACCCGAAAGCGGCCACGCGCCGTAAGCATTACCTGCGGGCATCATCCAGACAGCTGGCCAAGTCCCTTGACCCTTGGGTGGTTTTGCACGGAATTCGACCTTGCCATATTTCCAAGCGGCAAGTCCCAAGGTGCGAATTTTGCCCGAGGTGAACTCCTGCGTCTTTTGCGGATTGGGCTTTTCGGCAATCTCCGGTGGACGGTCGGGGCCAGTGAACGTCTCCTTGCGCGCCTTCAGGTGCAAGATGCCATCGGTGACGCGAATATTCTCGGGCCTATCAGTATAACATTGCCGCTCCTGATTGCCGCCACCCCAGCAGGATTGCTCGGGCTTCCATTTGTTGCGGTCGAGTTCGGTGCCGTCGAATTCGTCGGACCAGACTAGATCCCATCCAGCATGGGCCGGTTGCGCTTCGACAGTAGTGGTGTATCCGGACAATACGGCGATGGCAAAAGGCAGTAAATGTCGCGAGCGCATAAATTTTCTCCTTGAACCACTTAAACGCAAAACGGGCCCGAGTCTTATGACCAAGGCCCGTCTTTTTGCGACACCGATTAACGGGCGTTAAAATTCGAAGCGTGCAAGGAACGTGAACCGACGGTCGTTGCGGAACGCGGACCGTGTGACCCGTGTTCCATCGAAGTCGATAACCTGCGATGTCTGCGTGACCTCATCGAGGAGGTTCACGCCCTGAACGCCCAGCTTTAATTGTTTGCTGACAGTCACGAAAATCGACGCATCAAGCTGCCCCGTTGCTTCACCATAAATGGGCGAGAACGGGAAGATCACATCGCGCGGCGTCTGCAGGAAGTCCGATCGCCAGTTATAGGCCGCACGGGCCGATATTGGGCCCTTTTCGTAGAATGCGACCGCGTTGACTGTGTGCTTTGAAACGCCAGCCAGTGGCAGACCGCCAGTGAACGGACTTTGCTCGGCACCAAGGTTCGAGTTATTGAAGTCACCTGCGTCGACATAGGTATATGTCAGCTGCGCACCAAGCCCGCTGAGGAAGCTCGGCAAGAAGTCATAGGTTTGCTGGTAGGCGATTTCGACGCCCTTCAGCTTTCCGCCATCGCTGTTGACCGGACCGTTGACCAACACGCTTGTTGTGACTCCGCTTGGGCTGGTAAAGTTGCGTTCAACCGCGCCGCCGTTCACGATGCCTTTGATGTCTTTATAGAAGCCAGCTACTGACACAGAACCGACCCGGTCGAAATACCATTCGAACGACAGGTCATAATTCCATGATTCAGTCGGTCTCAACAGGCGATTACCTGTGAAAATCTGGAACAACGGTCCTGTTTCCAGCGTACCGGCCGCCCGCAGATTATTGGTGTTGTCAGATATGCCGCCACCGGTGGCAAAGGCCGATAGATCGGGTCGCGAAATGCTCTTCGAAGCTGCGGCGCGCACCAGCATTCCGTTACCAAAATCAAGCTTGGCGTTAAAGCTGGGTAGCCAGTGACCGAACTTGATGTTTGAACTGTCATCAATCACCTCGCCGGTGAATACCGAAGCAAACTGCGCCTGACGGGCGGGTGAGAGGCTGCAATATCCTGGTAAGACCTGCCCGGGTTGGGTTGCACCGCACGAGGCTTGAAGCTCTGCAACGCTTACACGCCCATCGCCGTTGCCGCCGGGAGGTGTGTCGAAGAATTGACCCGTTGGGAAACCGATCGATCCGCCGCTACGAACGATGGTTTCAACATAGCGTACACCGATATTGCCGTTGAGCGTAACATCGCCGCTACCCAGATTTGTACCGAAGTCAACGCGGGCATAGGCACCAAATGTGCTTTCCTCGACGTCGGAAATCTCGCCTGCTGTCCACGGGCCGCCAGGCAACGCATTGGTCCGTGCCGAGATCGGGAACCATGCATTTGGTGTCAGGGTATAGGCAGTAATCGCCCCTGCCTGTTGCTGGACAGCGCCACTTAGATAGTCCTTAAGAACGTTGTCGCCGCCAAAGAAAAACGCGGATCCGTCGCCGAGCGGAACCGGCGCGTTTCCACGCTGGAAGCTATCGCCAAACGGATTGCGAAGACTTGCCGAGTTCGGGAAATCCTTAACATAGGCGCCGCCGCAACCAAAGGCTTGGAAATCAGCACAATTCCAGTTGCCGCCACGGCCAGTCCACGGCGCGCCCAAATTTCCCCAGTTGGAGAAGTTTGCGTTGCGGGTGACACGGTTGCGGTCGCCCCAGCGTGCACCGAAGCGGGCCTTCTTGAAGAAGCCCTCTTCGCTGACATCATATTCGCCGTCAAAGCGCATGCTCGTCAGCTCGCCCTCGTTCTTGACCTTATTGTCTAGCAGGAACCAGAAGAAGGTACGCGCGGGATCGTTGAAATAGCCGGCCGGAGAGCCTGTTGTGCCAGGCTGGAGGAACTGAACCAGTGGAGTGTTGCCAGTATTGTCGATAAAGACGTCGGTATAGGTCTGCATCGCGGAAATGAAGCCATCTTCAGTCCGGTCCGACTTGATTTTCTGGACCTCGACATTGAATCGCAGGCGATCGGTCGGGGTTAGCTTAAGCTGAAGCGATATGTCTTCGGTCTTCGCCGCGTCTTCGCGCTGAAACCGCAGCAGTTCGGTGGGGATACCGCGCCCGCCGGTAAAGGGCTGCAACTGGGTAAGCGTTCCGGTGGCGAATTGATTGCCATTATATGTGGCTGTCGTGCCCGGCGCGATAACCGGGAACAGCGCGTCATCGTTGACTAGTGCAAGTACTGCGAATTCGTTTAATGTCGCTTCAGTTTCGGCACGCAGATATTCGATTGTCACTTGCGCCCGGCCATCATTGCTTTCCCACTGGCCAACCGCAGAATAGGCGTTGCGATCACGCGTCAGGTCAGTCGTGCGAACCCCTGCGCCTTTTGGCACGAACAGTGCGCCCGTCGGCGGGAAGTTTGTTTCATTAAGTTGCTGCGTGCCGCCAAAGCCGCCCGAACCCACTGGCCGGACGCGAATGCAAGGCGCATTCAGCGCAGGAGCACGGTAGCACGGGTCGGTAATCTGCGACGCGTCAGTGCGGGTCACCAGCTCCGACTGGGCGTATGCCAGCTGTATGCCAAATGTACCGATGTCGGTTTCAAACGTGTTCGAACCAAGGATGGAAAAGCCAGGCGACCATTCTTTGGCCAAGTCGCCATAATTGCCTTCGACCGTGCCCGCAATGTGGAGGCCTGGCTTGTCGAGCGGCTTGCGGGTCACGAGGTTAACCGTCCCCGAAATGCCGCCGTCGATCATGTCAGAGGTGTTATTCTTGAACACTTCGACGCGGCCAAGCAGTTCGGGTGAAACGTCATTAAACGACAGTTCACGACCACCATTGGCGGAGAAAATATCGCGACCATTCAATTCGGAACGGACGAAGGGCAGACCGCGGATGATGACGCCCGATCCTTCGACCGAGAAACGGTCAGGGTCGTTGCGCTGTTCAAAGCGCGAGATGTTGACACCGGGAACGCGCTGCAAAGCTTCAGCGACCGAACGGTCGGCAAGAGCGCCAATGTCTTCGGCGGTGATGACATCGACAAATGTGTCGGCATCGCGTTTGATGTTCTGCGCGCTTTCCAGCGATTTTTTGAAGCCGGTGACGATAATGGCGTCTTCGGCCTCGTCGCTTTGGGCAGCTTCGTCAGGTTGCTCGGTACTTTGGGCGAATGCCGGTTGCGCTGCACATAATGCAAGGCTGGAAGCAGTCGTCAATGCGACAAGCCGCTGCGACCGCGACGCTCCGAATAAAGATTTGCGTGCCAAATGATCCTCCCTGATGCCTGAATCGGGGGTATTGTTCCCACCGTTATTGCTACGCATAACTGCAATTGAGAGCGTTCACAAGAGACAAAATGAACGTTCACAATTTGCAGTTCTGCGTTAATCCGCTATGCGGACGTGGAGAGGATCAACTATATGGCGATTGAACATATCGTAATTGTGGGAGGCGGTACCGCAGGCTGGATGGCCGCCGCGGCCTTGTCGCGAATCCGTGCAGGCAGACCAGTCGAAATCACTCTTATCGAATCGGAGGAAATCGGCACAGTCGGCGTCGGCGAAGCAACTATCCCGCCTTTCCTCGATTTCAACCGCCTGCTCGAAGTCGATGAGCGCGAGATGCTCGCCGCCGTACAGGGCAGTTTCAAACTCGGCATCCAGTTCGTCAATTGGGGCAAAATCGGCGATAGCTATATCCACCCCTTTGGCAATTATGGCTATCAGGTCGACGGAATATCCTTCCACCATGTCTGGCACAAATATCGTCAAGCGGGCGACAAACGGCCTATTCAGGTTTTTAACGTGGAAACGATGGCCGCGCATTTCGGCCGTTTTGCACGCACCGAAGATTACAGCCGGGAAGATCTACCACCGGTCAATTACGCCTATCATATCGATGCCGGACGCTATGCGCGGTATTTGCGCAAATATGCCGAGGCGCGGGGCGTTGTAAGGCGTGAGGGTAAGATTTCCGATGTCGTCCTTGATGGCGAAAGCGGCTTTGTTTCATCGGTAGCGATGGAAGACGGCGAAATGCTGAAAGGCGATTTGTTTATCGACTGCTCTGGCTTTCGTGGTCTACTGATCGAGCAGGCCCTCAAAACCGGCTATGATGACTGGTCCAACTATTTGCCATGCAACCGCGCAGTCGCGCTGCCTTGCTTGCGCGAGGATGGCAGCGGGCCCCTGCCCTACACCCGTGCGACTGCCCATTCTGCCGGATGGCAATGGCAGGTGCCACTGCAACATCGCAATGGTAACGGCCATGTTTATTGCAGCGAATATATGTCAGATGACGAAGCGCACAGCATTCTGGTGGGCAACATCGCCGGAAAGCCACAAGCCGAGCCTAACTTCCTGCGCTTCGTAACCGGCAGACGAAAGAAATTCTGGAACAAGAATGTCGTTGCACTGGGGCTGGCGTCTGGCTTCATGGAGCCGCTGGAATCGACCTCGCTTCACCTCGTCAACACCGGCATCAACAAACTAATCGCTTTGCTATCGCTCGACGGGATTACGCAGGTACAGGAGGACGCGTTCAACCGGCTGACCGGCAAGGAATATGCGCGCATCCGCGATTTCCTTATCTTGCACTATAACAGCACCACCCGCGACGACAGCCCGTTCTGGAACTATTGCCGCAATATGCCCGTACCCGATAGCTTGACCGAAAAGGTTGAGCTGTTCCGGCATAATGGCCAGATTTTCCGCGAGGATGACGAGCTGTTCACCGAAACCAGCTGGGCTGCGGTGATGATGGGGCAAGGCATCAGCATGGGCGGCCACAATGCAATGGCCGATGTTGTGAAAGAGCCGACAACGCGCAAAGAGATCGATGCTATGGAACAATCGATCCGCTTTGTGGTCGAACATATGCCAAGCCATGGGGAGTATTTGCAAAAATACTGCCCCGCGCCTCGCTAAAGGACATTTACCCCCAAATTGGATGGCCGGGACTTACGCCAACCCACACAGTATTTTTGTTAGGGCACTTCGGTCAATATTAAATGCCGGCGGTTCCGCTCCTGCATCGCATGACTTTACCAGATGACATTCAAAATGCCCGCCCTGTGCTAAATGACCTATTTGCAAATCGGTGCTTGCGTCCATTAACAAAGGGCGATGATTTGTTAACCAGATGCCGAAACGCGATCTCCGTAATCTTCTGCGCATACGGCGGTCATGGTTTCGCTTCGTATATCCAGCCGTCATATTCGCGTATGTCGCAAGTCTTCTGCTTCCGCCTGGGTCGTAGCGGCCGGGCTGGCTTTGGGTTGTGCGGTTCCCCATAATGCTTATGCGCTAGCTGTGGGACAGCCGGATAACCCTTCAAATTGTGAAGCTCTTACCGATGGTAGCATAACTAAAATGGCGTTGAATTCGCTTGGAACTGTGGAACCAAGTGCGGGGCCATTGATGGACAGCAAAGCGGCTGCCATATTAGGTGGCAGTCCTAGCAAACTTGAACAGATGCGCTTGGCTCAGGCATCTCCCCCTCTGCACACTGCAGCAACCGCTGTCTTGACAACAACCATCGGGGTGAATGCTTCCAGCTTCAACTGCTTGAATAATCTAACACCTCCGGCCGCGCTTAACGCGGTACGCACTGCAGTTAATTCCGCTGAAAGTGCGGTTCTGGGTAGTATGTCGGTAGCCATCCAACGTACCCCTTTTGATAGCAATTGGGCATTTGTAAATGCCCGGCCAAGCCATCGAAACGTTAAGCGCGCGTTGGTCGCAACGGGAGCACGTCGTTCGGGCGACGAAGCGGCGCAGGTCGAAGCCATCAATCGATGGGTGAACCGTAACATCGCCTTTGGCGAAGACCGCGATGTCTATGGCCGCGCTGATTACTGGGCACCTGCCTCGGAAACTTTCCGCCGGGGTATCGGAGATTGCGAGGACTTCGCCATCGCCAAGATGGAACTGCTTTCGGCGCTCGGCATAGCCCGCGACAAGATGCGGTTAGTGGTTGCACGCGATTTGGCACGGAATGCCGACCATGCTGTGTTGGTGGTGACGATGGCTGATGGGCCGGTGATGCTCGACAATATGACCGACCGGTTGCTCGACGCGCGTCTGCCGAATGATTATCGCCCGATCATGTCATTTAGTCAAAATACAAAATGGGTGCATGGTTATGCTGCGCAGCAGGCTCAGCCCGTAAGGATGGCGCTCGCCAATCCGGTCCCTCAGCCAGCCGCACTTCGTCTGGCCGACGTCCTGACCGTCACGGCCGAACCCGAAATGCCGATATTATCGATGGCGCTACTCAGCGTTCCGTTAGTGCTTCCGAACGGGCTTTCAGCACGGGCTTGAGCAGGTAACTGAGCACGCTTTTGCGGCCAGTCAATATTTCGACATCGCAGATCATTCCCGGCGTAATCGGCAAACGTTTGCCTGATTTGAGCAGATAAGCGCGGTCGGTCTCCACGATTACCGTGAAATAGGCCTGCCGCTCGATTTCGTCATAAATGCTGTCAGCGGAAACCTGCGCAACCCTCCCCGACAGCCCGCCATAGATCGAGAAATCATAAGCGGTAACTTTGACATTGGCACGGTCGCCTACCTTGATGAAGGCAATGTCACCCGGTGTGACGCGCGCCTCAATCAGCAGCTTATCGCCCATCGGCACGATCTGCATGATTTTCTCGCCAGCATTAAGAAACCCACCGACGGTAGTGACCTGTACGTCGTTGACGATACCGTTGACAGGTGAGCGGATTTCTGCACGATTGAGGCGGCCTTGCGCGCCGCGCATCGTCTGTTCGTTCACGGCAATCTTGGTGTTGATCTGCGAACGTTCGTTTAGCGCCTCCTGCCGGTATTGGAATTGCGATTCAGCAACCTGTGCCTGCGCCTCGCGGATACTGGCCGAGGCACGCGATACGCCCTCACGCGCGGCAGCCAGCCGTCCACGGATGTCCTGTAGTTCGCGCTGTGCAGTCAGCAAATCAGTCTGCGGAACGATTTTCTTTTCAGCGAGCGGCCGGACCATATCGACCTGATCCTGCGCCAGTTTAAGGCTGGATTCGAGCGAGGAAACCGTCGCCTGCGCTTCACCCAAATCGCGACGGCGTTGCTCAACCCCGGCGCTCAGCGCTCCGACCCGGCTGCGCTGCGCGGATTGCCGTGCGGCCTGCAACCTTGCTTCATCAGCGCAGCTTTCGCCGACACAGCCGCCTGCGCCGCCAGCTTCACGATTCAGGCGCGCAGAACTGGCCGCCAGCCGTTCTGTTTCGGTTTGTAACTGGCCGAGTTCCGACGACGATGTCGTATCATCAAAACGGACCAGCAACTGCCCCTTTTTGACCGTCTGCCCCGAGCGAACCAATATCTCTTCAATCGTGGATGGTTCAGCGGCTTGTACCAGCTGCACCTTGGACGACGGGATTACCCTGCCCTGCCCCCGCGTCACCTCGTCAACCTGGGCAAGGCTGGCCCACAGGATGAAAAGCGACAGGCCAACCGCGCTGAAAAAGATAATCCGTTCGGCAGCATTCAGCCGCGCAAACCAAAACTTGAACTTCATTGTGTCGCCTCCAAGGCGGGTAATATAACAGGCGCAGTGGTGCTTGCTTTAGCGCGGGTTTCAGAGCCCATCGACATTGTCAGCCGCCAGCCTTTGCTGGTGTCAATCCGTCCGCCTACATCATTATCGGCGCGCCGGTCCGTTGCCTCGCGCACGGGTACAGGCGTGTCTGCGACCAACAGCTCGTCGCTCAAATCGCCATCTTTTCCTGCGTTCATGTTAGCAAGGCTTGAAACAGCAGGGATATATTCG
>JBGSVG010000226.1:0-2029 GCA_041753095.1 Sphingorhabdus sp.
AAAACCGACGCAGAATGGCGTGCCGAGCTTGACCCTGTTCAATATCATGTTCTGCGGGAAGCTGGCACTGAACGGGCATTCGCCGGAAAATTGACGGACGAAAAACGTGAAGGCGAGTTTCGCTGTGCGGGATGTGGCACGACATTATTTGCTTCTGACACCAAGTTCGACAGCGGTTCGGGGTGGCCAAGTTTCACCGCGCCTGCAGATGGAGAAGTGGTCGAGGAACTTCGCGACGTCTCCCATGGCATGGTCCGCACTGAAGTGCGTTGTGCCGCTTGCGAAGGGCATTTGGGACATGTCTTCCCCGATGGCCCGGGGCCAACGGGTTTGCGCTATTGCATCAACAGCGCGGCGCTTGAGTTTGACCCGGAGTAGCTTTGTCGAAAGCCGCTTGTGAGCATTGGAAATTGTGATTAACACCGCCGCTAATGGCACGTGCAAGTAAAGCATCGAATGAACGTGGACCGTTCCTGACCTGGACCGTTCGCCTCCTGAAAATTGGCGTAATTGCAGCGCTTTTGGGCGTAATGGTGGTTGGCATTTTCGTCGCCATCGCGCGCGGAGAAATCGACAGTTTCGAGGATTTGAAGGCATCGCCAAATGGCCAGATGATCCGCGTCCGCGCCGCCGATGGCACCGTCATCCAGACATTGGGACCAAGTTTTGGCCGTTGGCTGACCGTCAAGCAGCTGCCGAGCGAGATGAAGGATGCGATGGTCGCGGTTGAGGACCGGCGTTTTTACATGCACCCCGGTGTCGATCCGATTGGTATCACGCGGTCGTTTTGGGTGCGTGCTGTAAAGGGTCGCTGGACTCAGGGCGGGTCGACCATCACCCAGCAGTTGGCGCGCAATGTCTATCTGAACAGCAACAAGGAATTTGGCCGCAAGATGCGCGAGATCATTCTTGCGCTCGCCATGGAGACCAAATTTTCCAAAGCGCAGATACTCGAGCTTTATCTCAACAAGGTCTATTTCGGCGGTGGCGCTTATGGTGTCGACGCCGCCAGCCGCAAGTTTTTCGACCATGGCGCCGAAGAGATTTCACTAGCCGAAGCCGCGATTATCGCCGGACTGGTAAAGGCTCCGTCCCGCTATTCGCCCACGGCTGACGCCAAGGCGGCACTGGGCCGGGCGGGCGTGGTTGTCGAAGTCATGCAGGATGCCGGCATGATTACAGCGGCGGAAGCAGCCTCGGTCAAACCGGCGCTCGTCAAAATGAATGCCGAGCCGCCGCAGGACAGTGTGCGCTATTTCACGGACTGGGCGCTACCACAACTCGACGGCCTGATTGACGAAACTGAAAAGCCGATTGATGTGTGGACAACACTCGACCTTAAAATGCAGCGGGCAGCCACCGCCGCTATCGCTGCCAACGCGCCACGGGGCGCGCAAGGGGCTTTGGTAGCAATCGACCGCGACGGCGCCGTGAAAGCAATGGTGGGCGGCACCGACTATGTCACGAGCAACTACAACCGCGCGGTCACCGCAGTGCGTCAGCCTGGCTCGGCGTGGAAATTATTCGTTTACCTTACCGCATTGGAAGCTGGCTTCCGGCCTGAGGACAAGGTTGAGGACAAACCTGTGGAAATCGAAGGTTGGCAGCCCAAGAACAGCGGCGGAAATTACGCAGGTGAAATTACCCTACGCACCGCCTTTGCCTATTCGAAAAATACCGTCGCTGCACAAATCGGGCAAGAAGTCGGCACGAGCAGCATCGCAAATATGGCGCGCCGGTTCGGTATAACCACGCCGATCAACACCCAGCCCTCGATGGTGCTGGGTACCTCGGAAGCGCGGGTTATCGATATGACCCGCGCATTTGCAGCTGTTGCCGCCAAGGGCCGTTCTATTACGCCTTTTGGCATTTCCAAGGTTACAACGATCGACGGCGATGTGATCTATTCCGCGAAGTCACAGAAATCGATCCAGCTGGTTGAGGATTGGGTCGCGGGTGGCATGACCGACCTGATGCAGACCGCCGTTGCCACTGGCACTGGTCGCGCCGCCAATATCGGGCGGCCAGT
>JBGSVG010000227.1:0-2962 GCA_041753095.1 Sphingorhabdus sp.
AAGCCTAACACTTCTTCGGGGCCAGGTTTCGACCCGGCCCCGGATATTCCCGCGAGGAAATGCCGCGATGCAATTATGGGTAGGCCTTGGAAATCCTGGAGCCACCTATGCGATGCACCGGCACAATATCGGCTTCATGGCAATTGATGCGCTGGCCGAAATCCATGACCTACCAATGCCAGCGAAGAAATTTCAAGGCTGGGTTCAGGAGCTTCGAATGGGTTCCGACAAAATCATCCTTTTGAAACCCGCGACGTTCATGAACGAAAGCGGCCGCAGCGTGCGCGCCGCAATGGATTTCTACAAGCTTGAGTCCAAAGACGTCACGGTGTTCTACGATGAACTCGACCTCGCGCCGTTCAAGGTGAAGGTCAAGTTCGGCGGCGGCGCGGCAGGCCATAATGGCATCCGCTCGATCACCGATCATATCGGCGCAGATTTCCGCCGCGTGCGACTGGGTATCGGCCATCCCGGTGACAAAAACCGCGTCACCGGCTATGTGCTGGGTAATTTCCATAAGAGCGAGATCGACGATCTGGCGGATTTTCTGGGTGTAGTCGCGGCAGAAGCCGACTGGCTGGCCAAAGGCGACGACGTTCGCTTCATGAATGACGTGGCCTTAAGGCTTAGCGAGAATTGAACGAGAAATGAGCTCAGTACACTTTCTGTCTGTTACAGATACGGCCGGTCGCGCATTCTTCACCCGCGGCATCGAGGGACCGGTCGTGATGCTAAACCTGCTCCGTTTCCGAGATGTTGCCGATTACAGTACCTCGCCCGAGCTAGCGCCCGATACGCCGATCACCGGCGAGCAAGCCTTCCAAAGATATATTGACCATACCAGGCCATTTCTTGCATCCAGCGGCGGCGCAATTCGCTTCCTTGGCAAGGGCGGCAATTGGCTAATCGGCCCCGAAAGTGAGGCGTGGGATATGGCGATGCTGATCGAACAAGAAAGCGTTGCATCTTTTATCGCCTGGAACAGTCATCAGGATTATTTGAAGGGCATTGGCCACCGTACAGCCGCCTTACTCGATTCGCGGCTATTGCCTTTAGCCGAAATGGGCGGAAACCAAGTGCAGGACTAATTACGTGCAACGTGTCCTTATCATCGGGCCTTGTGGTGCTGGAAAATCAACGCTGGCCGTCGAGTTAAGCCAAACGCTCGGCCTACCGCTATTCCATATGGATCAACTCAACTGGCGTCCGGGCTGGGTCGAAAGCAGCAAGAATGAAATTCGCGAAAAGCTGGCTGGCATTGTCGCGACCGACCGCTGGCTGATTGACGGTACCTATGGCGGAACGCTGGGCGAACGTCTGGAGCGCGCCGATACTGTCGTGTATCTTGACTACCCGATCCGCCTGTGCGTGACGCGTCTGCTCCGCCGCATCTGGACCTATCGAGGTCGCAGCCGCCCCGACATGACCGAAGGCTGCCCCGAACGCTTCGACCTGGAATTTCTAATCTACCTGATGCGCTGGAACAGCGGCCCGCGCGTGCGCATGGAAGCGAAGCTGAGGGGGCATGAGCATAAGATTATCCGGCTCCGTAGTCCGGAAGAGCTGGAAAATTGGTTGGACTCGCTTCCTCAAGAAACCCTATCTTAGCGGGGTAACTTGTTACCCGAGAGGATCCATTATATCCTATGTTTCATGGCGCAGATTAAGAACCGCTGGGCCGCATCACCGGAGACCCATCGCGGGTTTCCGAAAGCACAATGACACACATATTACGCCATGCACGGTGATCGCCGCAGGCGACTCCGGCATAGCGAAATGGCGCGAACAGCAACAACTTGCGATGTCCGCGGCCAGGCACGCCGTCATCTACGACCAGCTGCCGTACCGCGTTGCGCGAACTGTAGACACCGTAAACGATTACTTCGCCGACATAGATGTTACCCCCACGCGCCTTCACCCGGTCGCCCGGGCGCTTGCCGTTTGAGACATGCCCCACCTGCCCGCTCGCCCCTTGTAAGCGGACGTGGTCAGCCGCTGCTTGCGCAAGTACGGCGCTATGCCGCATTTCGCCCATCGGACGCGCCCTGCGGAGTTCACGAATAGCCTCGATAACCGGACGCGGTCCTTCGTGTGTCGTAAAGTCAGGTTCGTTGCCTTCACCAAAGGCGACCCTTCCATCGAAGCGCCTTTCATATTCTTCAAGATCGCCCGCATAGCTATCGGGGCTGGTGCGGAGAAAGTTGACCTCCTCCAATATATCGGCTTCCACCCCGCTGCTGCTCTGCACCGGCCCCATCATCAGGCAGATCGCCACGCCAGCCGATAGCGCCGTTCCAATTCTTGTTTTCACAGCAATCCCGACCCATGATTTTCTGCTGCGTTCCTATCACCGCAAGCCTTAACCCCGGACAACCACGGATGATGAATGCAGGGGTAGTCAAATCCCGATGAAATCGCTAGCACGCGCGGCAATTGGCTTGGCACCAGCTCGAGCGAACGATTTTCTGAAAGATTCCATTATGGGTTTCAAATGCGGTATTGTCGGGCTTCCAAATGTTGGGAAGTCCACCCTGTTCAACGCGCTAACGCAAACGGCGGCGGCGCAGGCGGCGAATTATCCCTTTTGCACGATTGAACCGAATATCGGCAATGTAGCGGTCCCCGATCCGCGTTTGCAGACTATCGCGAAAATTGGTGGCAGCCAGAAGGTTATTGAGACGCAGCTTGGATTTGTCGACATCGCAGGGCTCGTGCGCGGCGCGTCGAAGGGTGAAGGTCTGGGCAACCAGTTTCTCGGCAACATCCGCGAAGTAGACGCCATCGTCCATGTGCTGCGCTGTTTCGAGGATGATGACATCCAACATGTCGACAATAAAATCGACCCGATTTCGGATGCGGAGACGGTCGAGACCGAGTTGATGCTTTCGGACCTCGAGAGCCTCGAAAAGCGCGTACCGAACCTCATCAAAAAGGGCATCCAAGGTGACAAGGAAGCCAAAGC
>JBGSVG010000228.1:0-3129 GCA_041753095.1 Sphingorhabdus sp.
GCAGGGACGCAAAACTCTTTAGACGGCGAAAAGCCAAATCACCGGTGGGGGCCGGACATCAGATCGGATGACAATGAACACCAAATCCCTTGGCATATATTTGATGGGCTCAACTGCACTGTCCGTAATCGGCAGCATGGCCGTTGCGATGCCTGCGTTCGCGCAGGGTACGCCGCCTGTGATGCAGCCAGCAGTCGCGCCCACGGTCGCACCGGCGCCAGCGCCCACCGAACAGATACAGTCGATTACGGTCGTCGGTACGCAGAGGCTCGAAGCGGACACTGTGCGCTCGTATATAAGATTGCGCATTGGCCAGCCGTGGACTCAGGTCGCAGCTGACCAGGCATTGAAAGATTTGTACGCCACCGAACTGTTTGCTGACGTCGCAATTCGTAACAATAATGGCGCAGTGGTTATTGAAATCCGCGAAAACCCGGTCGTTAACCGGATCATTCTTGAAGGCAACAAGCGGATCAAGAATGACAAGATCGAACCCGAAATCAAGCTCGCGCCTCGGCAGATTTATTCGCGATCAAAAGTACGTGCCGATGTCGCTCGTATCGTCGAACTGTACAAGCGTCAGGGCCGTTTCGCGGCGTCAGTCGAGCCCAAATTGGTCCAACTCGATCAGAACCGCGTCGATATCGTGTTTGAAATTACTGAAGGGCCGAAATCCAAGGTCCAGCAGATTAACATCATCGGCAACGATAAATTCTCCGATGGTCAGCTGCGCGGCGAAATGGTCACCAAACAGGCACGCTTCTACCGGTTCTTTTCATCCGGTACGAGCTATGATCCCGACCGTCTTGCGTTCGATCAGCAGAAATTGCGTCAATTTTATCTGACGCAAGGCTACGCCGATTTCCGCGTCGTATCCGCCGTCGCCGAACTTACACCTGACAAGCAGGACTTCATCATCACCTATGTGGTGGAAGAGGGTGATCGGTACAAATTTGGCGATGTGAAAGTCGAAAGCCAGATTCGTGATTTTGATTCCGAAAAGCTGACCACAACGCTGCGGATGAAAAAGGGCGACTGGTACGATGCCAAGCAGGTGGAGGACACGGTAGAAAGCTTGTCGGAAACCGCTGGTCTGTTCGGCTATGCCTTTGCCGACGTGAACCCGAATTTTCAGCGCGATAAAGAAACGCTGACGATGAGCATCACCTTTGATGTGGCCGAAAGCCAGCGTGTTTTTGTCGAGCGCATCGATATTAATGGTAATACGCTGACCCAGGACAAGGTTGTTCGCCGTGAATTCCGCTTGAACGAGGGCGATGCGTTCAACAGCATTCAGGTGAAGCGGACTGCCGAGCGGATCAAATCGCTTGGCTATTTCCAGGAAGATCTCGAAGTTGAACAGGCGCAGGGTAGCGGCCCTGACCGGATCATTCTCACCACCAATGTCGAAGAAAAAGCGACAGGTGAGCTGTCGCTTTCCGCCGGTTTCTCTTCGATCGAGAACTTCATCTTCCAAGGCTCGATCAAGCAGCGGAACTTCCGCGGGCTGGGCCAGGAATTGCGGACGAATATCTCCTACTCGTCATACTCCAAGTCAGCTGAAATCGGCTTTACCGAGCCTTATCTCTTCGACCGGTCGATTGCGCTTTCCGGCGACATCTTCCGTCGCGATTTGAACAGCTTCAACTTCTTCAATAATCAGCGCAACACAACATACCAGCAGGCAACCACCGGCCTGCAAATCCGGACAGGCGTGCCGGTCAACGAATTTATATATTTTCAGGCGCGTTACGGGCTGAGTCAGGACGATATTTCGCTCGATGAAGGGACGTTCTTCAGTGACCCTGATGGCACTGGTCCACTACCGGCAACTTGCGATCCGCTGCTCGCTGGTCGGTTTTTGTGCGATGCCATCGGTGATCGTCTGACATCATCTATTGGTTACACGCTGCTTTACGATGATCGCGACAATCGCATCCGTCCGACACGCGGCCAAAGCTTTGGTATCAGTCAGGATTTTGCAGGGCTTGGCGGCAGCGTCAAATATGTAAAGACGCGGTTGAATGCCGACAAATACTGGCGGATTGGCAACACGAACTTCATATTGGGTTTGTCACTTGAGGGCGGATATATTCATCCGCTTGAAAATCGTGGTTCCGAAGCAAATGGAATCGACGATGTCCGTTTGACAGATCGTTTCTATCTTGGCGAACCGCAAATCCGCGGCTTTGACATACGCGGCGTTGGGCCGCGTGTGCAGCGCGTCACGTTCACGCCAGAATTGCAAAGTGGTGTTGTGGTCAATGTGCCGATTCTTGATCGCAACCAGATCCAAGACGATGCGATTGGTGGGCGGTTCTATTATCTGGGTCGCGCTGAAGTGCAAATTCCTCTCGGCAGCGGCGCAAAAGAACTGGGTCTCCGTCCTTCGGTTTTTGTCGATGTTGGCTCTGTGTTCGACGTGACGCAGCCGATTCTGCAGACTCTGCAACAACGCTCTGAAGCAACAGCAACCACGCCAAGCCTGCCGCTATTCTACACCGGTGCCTTTGTGCCGAATACTGACGGCACGCCCAGCAGTGTCTTGGCAACCAGCACCACAGGAACCAATGCGGACGGTTCGGCACGTACACCTGCGCTTCAATTCCAGGAACGCTTTCTGGGTGATACTTGGAAGCCACGTCTTTCGGTGGGTTTTGGGGTGAACTGGAATTCTCCTTTTGGTCCGTTCAGGATTGATATCGCCCGGGCCCTGTTAAAGCAGCCCGGCGACGACACTAAATTATTTACATTCAACGTAGGGACTCAATTCTAATGACTATTCGTAACTCCGCCTTCGCGGCGGCGCTATTGTCTGCTGCTACTTTCGCCGTACCGGCAAGCGCACAGGTAGCGGGCATTGCCACCGCCGATACTTCGGTCGCCATAGCGCGGTCAAAGGCACTCGGTACTGCCTATCAGCAGATCGGTACGCAATATGCTTCCTTTGCGCAGCAGATGCAGACAAAGCGCAAGGAAATCAACGATATCAACGTCCAGCTTGATACCAACAAGGACAAAGAGCTGACTCAGGCTGAGCTTGATGCCGCGATCAAGGCGAAAAACCCGCTGCTGACGCAAATCGACACCAAGCAAAAGGAAATCAACCAGTTGCAGGAGCCGATTATC
>JBGSVG010000229.1:0-5565 GCA_041753095.1 Sphingorhabdus sp.
AGGAGAAGTACCATGATTTCAGGTTTATTGGCATTCATTGGCCGGGTCATGCTCGCGGTGATATTCATCATCTCGGGCGCAATGAAGCTCACTGATATTTCGGGGACTGGGACCTATATGGCGAGTGTCGGTCTGCCATCCGGCATGGCGCTTCCGGTAGCATTATTCGAAGTTGTCGGCGGACTGATGATCGTTTTTGGCGTGTTCACCCGCCTGACCGCGTTCGCTTTTGCAGCGTTCTGCTTGCTTACCGCATTGCTCTTCCACCGCGAGACTGCCGACCCCATTCAAGCTGCGATGGCGTTCAAGAATATTGCCATCGCGGGCGGCTTTCTCTGCCTGTTTGCTTATGACCAGAAAAGCTGGAGCTTCGATTCCTACCGCACCCGCAAACGTCGCGAGGCCGATGCAAGGGTCGCAGGCACTAGCGACCATCCTGCAACTGGGGCTGGCTGACGATTTTGTAAATTTGCTCGTGAAAAATCGATGAATGAGTTAATATCCTGCTCTCTTCGGGAGAGGGAGGAAATGATGCATCGAATTTGGAAAGTTCTAGCTGGCTTGGCTTGCCTAGCCGTGCCGTTCGCCGCCACTGCATATGACGAGCAAGAATATGGCTTTACCGTCGGAACTGTAAGTATAACAAAACCGATATCTTCGGGTACACTAAGCCTCAAAAACATGTCGTCATCAAAAATCGCATCCAAGCGTGATCTGGCCGTAACTAGCAACAACCCCAGCTTTAATGTAACCGGTCAGGTGTTTTGCAAGCCAGGCGCTAGGCTGACTGCAGTGCAGGCGATTATCGGTAACGGAATGCTGCACAATGACGACATGATGGTTTTAAACAATTGGGGTAAAACCCCAAAGCAAACCAATGTTGCTGGGCGCAGCGACGCCGATGTTTCACTGGATGTTGAGCTTAGGATGTCCAGGCGAGATACAGGTGCGGCCATCGATCTTACATTCAATCCTGCGCGCGAATATGAAAAAAAGCTCAAAGCATTTGTCGCGAAGGGAAATAGCGCTGCCGAATATCTGCGCGAAACGCAGGCGTTTGACATGGACGTAACCGTTAATCTTGTCGCTTGGTGCAAGATGGACCCCAATGCCAATTCGGTATTGGCCGGAAAGACCTATGCGGGTTTTGCATCGCGCAAGTTGCCGGTGACGATCCTCTATAATGGTGACCCGGCAATGATCGACGGTCCAGCCCCTCGCGCCAAGAGTTCAACGCGGAAAGGTGGCGGGCAACCGCCGGTCAAAACGTCACCGCCCATAGAGTAGACGTCGGTCACCGTTAGCGTTTTGACTTTCCAGCATAGGCCGCGCATCACCTGACTCAAACAGAATCAGGAGAGCATTATGTCGAGCGGACGCGAATTTGATATCATCGTCTACGGTGCAACGGGATATACGGGCCGACTGGTAGCCGAATATCTCAAGGACAAATCCGGCTTGAAGTGGGCAATGGCCGGGCGGTCATTGGCCAAGCTCAAAGAAGTTCGGGATTTGATTGGCGCGTCAGCGGATACCCCTTTGGTAATTGCGGATGCGTCTGACCCGGCGTCTCTGGATGCGATGACGAAGCGTGCAAAGGTCGTTCTCACAACTGTTGGACCGTATCAGCTTTATGGAAACGAGCTTGTCTCGGCCTGCGTTGCCAATGGTACTGATTATACCGACCTGTGCGGTGAGCCAGCGTGGATGCGACAGAAAATCGACGAGCATGACGCAGCGGCAAAGGCATCGGGCGCGCGAATTGTATTTTCGGCTGGATTTGACTCGATTCCCTTCGACCTCGGGGTGTTGATGCTGCAAAAGCATTGCCTGGAGAATTTCGGCGCACCGGCACCGCGTGTCAAAGGCCGTGTTCGCGCGATGAAGGGCACCTTCTCCGGCGGCACTGCGGCCAGTTTGAAGGCCACGATGGCCGCTGCGGCAAAAGACCCTGCGGTTATCGGCTATCTGGTCAATCCATTCAGCCTTGCAGGCGGCTTTGAAGGGCCGCCACAACCGCCCGGCAACAAACCCGAATATGACGAAAGCCTCGGAAGTTGGGCCACCAATTTTGTGATGGCGCCTATCAATACCAAGAATGTGCATCGCACCAATGCGCTACTCGGTCAGAAATATGGTCCGGATTTTGTCTATGACGAAATGATGCTCACCGGCCCGGGCGAGCAAGGCGAGACGATTGCCAAACATGTTGCCTCGACGCCGATGATGGGTGGGGCAGATGACCCCAAGCCTGGCGAAGGTCCGACGAAGGAAGAACGCGAGACAGGCTTTTATGATGTGTTGTTTGTCGGCGAATTTCCAGACGGAAGGACCGCGCGGCTGTCGGTTAAAGGCGACAAGGACCCCGGATACGGGTCAACATCGAAGATGATCGCCGAAACCGCGATTGCCTTGTGCGAGATTGACGGGCCGGGCGGCGTAACTACGCCGGGTGCGGCATTGGGGGAGGCATTGGTCGAAAGGTTGCAGGCAAATGCTGGGCTGACCTTTACCGTCGAAAGCTAGCCCTTTCAAAGCAGGCAAGCCAAGCCTATATGGCGCAAGCCATGTTAGGTCGCCTCTTCAAAAAAGCTGCTGTCCCGCGTCCGCTCGATACCGCACGGGTGCCAGATGGCATGCGCGTATATGCCATTGGTGATATCCACGGGCGTAATGACTTGCTGCAAACATTGTTGACCAAGATTGAGGCTGACGATGCGCAGCGCGGGCCTGCGAATACGCAAATCATTTTTCTGGGCGACCTGATGGACCGCGGCGAAGACAGTGCAGGCGTAATCGAAACCGCAATCGCACTGAAGGCAGCGGGTAAAAATGTGCGTTTCCTGATGGGCAATCACGAAGAAGTATTTGTCCGTGCCTGTCGCAAGAATGACCCGAAGATTACGCGTTTCTTCCTGCGGATTGGCGGCGAAGCCACTGTGTTATCTTATCCGATCACGCGCGCTGAATATATCTCGCTGGATATGGAGCAGCTGTCGGAGCGGCTGGCCAGTGTCGTGCCGCAGGAGCATCTTGAATTTATCGAGAACTTCGAAGACCAGATCGTCATCGGCGACTATGCCTTTGTCCATGCTGGCATTCGTCCCGGTGTGCCGCTTTCCGAGCAAAAGCCAAGTGACCTGAGGTGGATCCGGGAGGATTTCGTCGATCAGCGCGGAGACCTCGAAAAGGTCATCGTGTACGGCCATACAATCTACGACGAAGTCGAAGAACGCGGGTCGCGGATTGGTATCGATACCGGCGCTTATGCTTCGGACAAATTGACCGCGCTTGCATTAGAAGGCGGCGAGCGCTGGTATTTGCAAACCTGATGCGTTAGCCAAGGGATTATGCAAAAACTTCCCCTGATCGCAAGCCTGCTTGCTCTAGCCGTAGCTACACCGTTAATCGCCCAGAATGAAGCAAGTCCGACTCGGCTGAAGGCCGATGTCGAAAAACTGGTCAGCTTCGGTACACGCCATACGCTGAGTTCAGCGACCGACCCCAAACGTGGCATCGGTGCAGCGCGGGCATGGGCCAAGTCTGAATTTGAGAAAATTTCCAAGGCTTGCAAAGGCTGCCTGACGACCGAAATGCTTGAGCGCAAAATGTCCGGCCCGCGCGTTCCCAATGGCGTCAACATCGTCGATGTGCTGGCGATCAAGCCCGGAAAAATGGGTTGGGATCATGTCATCATTATCGCCGGCCATATCGATAGTCGCGTTTCGGATGTGATGGACTTCACCAAAGACGCGCCGGGGGCCAATGATGATGGTTCGGGTAGCGCTCTGGTGATCGAAGCCGCGCGACTGATGTCGAAGCAGCCTCAAGGCGAAGCGACAATTGTCTTCGCGTTGCTGTCTGGTGAAGAACAGGGCCTTTTTGGCGGCCGTCTGCTTGCCGAAACCGCCAAAGAGCGTGGCTGGAAGGTGACCGCGATGCTCAACAACGACATCGTCGGCGGAACGTTTGGCACTGATGGCCGCAAGGTCGACAATGTCGTCCGCATCTTCAGCGAAGGCATCCGCGCGTCGGAGGATATGGCCGCGCAAATGGCGCGACGCGGCAGCGGCGGTGAGGATGACGGACCAAGCCGTGCGCTGATGCGCTATGCTGACAAGGTAGCCGAAACTGAAATGGGTAAAATCGGCTTGGATGCATTCGGTGTCCGCCGTCCGGACCGCTTTGCGCGCGGTGGCGATCATTTGCCAGCGCTTGAGCTTGGACTTCCGGCAATCCGCTTCACCGTCGGAGTCGAGAACTACCATCATCAACATCAGGATTTGCGTACCGAGAACGGCATCGAATATGGTGACACCGTCGACAAGATGGATTTTGATTATCTCGCGAAAGTAACCGCACTGAACGTCGCGACCGCCAATGCGCTGGCCGCTGCGCCACCGGCACCTGCATCGGCAAAGCTCGGTGGTGCGGTTTCTTCGGATACCAAAGTGGAATGGGTGCCGGTCGCTGGGGCAACCGGCTATCGTATTTATTCGCGTAAGGCTGATCAGCCGAACTGGACCGATGTCGTTGCCGTTGACGACGCTCTGGCTGCGTCTCACACCCTGAAAGGCGTTATCGTCGATGACCATTTTGTCGGTGTTTCTGCGGCGAATGCTTCTGGTAAAGAGAGCGTCATCACTTTTGCAGGATTGCCGCCCCGGAACTGAGCAGTGCCCATAAACAAAGGGCGCAGCCCCATCTGGCCGCGCCCTTCATTTACTCGGGGTTTAATTTCAAAACTACGTCAGGCAACCATTGGTTGTTCCATATCGTCGAGATCGCGCAACACATAGCCGCGGCCCCAGACGGTTTCGATGTAGTTTTCGCCCATGCAGGCCAGCGACAATTTCTTACGCAGCTTGCAGATGAAAACGTCGATAATCTTGAGTTCTGGCTCGTCCATGCCGCCATAGAGGTGGTTCAGGAACATTTCCTTGGTGAGCGTGGTGCCTTTGCGCAAACTAAGCAGCTCGAGCATCGCATATTCCTTGCCGGTCAAATGAACGCGGCTGCCATCGACTTCGACGGTCTTTGCATCGAGATTGACCGACAGCTTGCCGGTGCGGATGACGCTTTGTGAGTGACCCTTCGAACGGCGCACAACCGCATGAATGCGGGCGACCAGTTCTTCGCGGTGGAACGGCTTGGTGACATAATCGTCGGCACCAAAGCCGAACGAGCGCACTTTGCTATCCATTTCCGAAATGCCGGAGAGAATAAGCACCGGCGTCTGCACCTTGGCGACGCGCAGTTTCTTCAGCACATCATAGCCATGCATGTCGGGCAAATTCAGGTCGAGCAATATGATGTCATAATCATAGAGCTTACCCAGATCGAGGCCTTCTTCGCCCAGATCTGTGGTGTAGACATTGAATCCTTCGGTCGCGAGCATCATCTCGATGGCTTTCGCGGTGGTAGGCTCGTCTTCAATCAAAAGCACACGCATTGGGCAAACCCCTCTTAGTTTTGCAACTACCCAACGACCGATCCACACCCCTGCGATGCAGTCATTGGTTTTCATTAACCATATTGGAAATGAACTGAAAAGGTTAATTTCGT
>JBGSVG010000230.1:0-3043 GCA_041753095.1 Sphingorhabdus sp.
GGTCGCCGTGGATAATCCGCTCTCCAACGTCGCGATGATTGCCAAGATTTTCATTCCGAAAGGCGCACGCGTTTTGCCGATTACCAGCGATGCTGCGGATCACAAGCTCGCCGGAAATGCTGCAAACGCGCGGCTATCTGACCTGCACTGGCCACCGGACCTTGTCTGGCTAGGCATGGGTGCTGATGGTCATACCGCCTCGATTTTCCCCGGACCCGATCTCGACGATGCGTTGAATGGTGGTAAAGACGTGCGCGCCGTGGGCGTGGCACCCGATCCACTGCCGCCCGAAGCGCCGGTAAACCGGGTTACTTTAACCGCTGCAGCCATTGCTTCGGCGCGTACCACGATGTTGGTGATTTCAGGTGCCAAAAAACGTGAGGTACTTGAAAAAGCTATAGAAGAGGGCGCGAAATCGACTTATCCCATCGGCAGGGTTATCGACAAAATCCTCGTTCCGATCGATATTTACTGCCTCGACGAATAGTCTAAAGTCGCCGCAACTTGCTCGGCGCAGCTGGATTATTCAGCTTTTTTAGATAATTTGGCATCTCAAGATCAACGGTCCCTACAGGCTTGCGCGCGTCCTTGGGGTTGATCGGATGATCGAATGCAATGCCGATGCGGCCTTCGGTTACCCATGCAACATGACCGGTAATCCAACCGATGCTGCGTAAGTTAATCTCAACTGGCTCTCCGCGCGATACCCTGACCGGGACTTCGGCCATGAGGCCGCCAGCTGAAAGGTTGCGAATCCGGACTTCACGTTCGTCTCTTGCGTTGGGAAAGCGCAATATGGCTTTCAGCAAAAGGCTATCCCGGTCCGTGCCTCGTTTGGCCGACGCAGGGTTATCAATTTTCAACGGATCGTTCATATCGCGCTACCCAGGACGAAATTGCCTATATGTTAGGCGATATTACTGGCAGCGAAGTGTAGCCAAAAGGTTAACATGGATGCGGATGACCGCATTTTGAATCGACCTGATTAACCAAACCCGGAAACGAACTTTATATTTCAGTCGTCGCGAGAAACGCGCTCCTGCCGCTCATGGCGCTCTTGGGCTTCCAGCGTCATCGTAGCAATCGGACGCGCGCGGAGCCGGGCAAGCGAAATTGGTTCGCCAGTGACCTGGCAATAGCCATATTCGCCTTCCTTGATACGACGCAGCGCTGCTTCAATCTTTGATATCAACTTGCGCTGCCTGTCCCGTGTGCGCAATTCGATACCCCAATCGGTTTCGCTTGAGGCGCGGTCATTCAGATCGGGTTCGCGGATGGGTCCATCCTGCAGCTGGTTGAGCGTACCCTGCGCTTCGGCAAGGATGCTGTTTTTCCAATCGATCAGCTGCTTTTCAAAGAACTTCAGCTGCCGCTCGTTCATGAACGGCTCTTCATCGGTCGGAATATATGATGGGTCCAGGTCATAGTTGAAATCGCTGATTTCGCTGGAATTATCTTGAGGCTTGGCGCTGGCGCCCATTATGATATCTCCACCCCGTGCGGTCTCCGCAATGCGAAAGGATCCGCGTAAAACATGCTCTCGGGCGGCGCTATAGACTTGGGGCTATAGCCACACAAGCAGCAAATCGCACCTTATTGCGATGTGTCCGCAAAAGCTGTGGAAACGGCGCCGGCGGGTAAATTGTCTGGTTACAAACAGTTCCAGTTCGGGACGTTTTGCCATTTGCCCACTGAAAATCTGCAATATTTCCAAATGGGGACATCCAAACAGGGTTAATGTGTTTGAGCTTAACCAATAGTTCTGCCTTTCTGGAGCCATCAGGAAGCGAGAAGAGTTAGTCCGGCTAATGGGCTCCTAGTCTTTGCTCCAATGCGGAAGAAGGTCGAGATTATGTCAGTACGCATGGCTTTAGCAAAACTTTGTGCCTGCACTTGCGGCGGCGCGTTGATTGGTGGCGGCGCGATGCAGGTCGCAGATTCGCCTCCCGCGCACGTCTACAAGGTCGCCAAGAAAAAGCACAAGGTCCGCAAGATTGCGCACAAGGCGCCGGTTCGCAAAGTAAAGCGCGTCCGCAAAGTCGTTCGCACCACGACCACCACGACTTGCATGCCTACCGTGACGGTAGCGAGTCAAGGTTTGCCGCCGATCCCGGTACCATTCTTGCCGCCTGCGCCTTATGAAGGTGGCGGCGGTGGCGGTGTGCCTGTCCTGATCGGCGGATCTGGTGGCTTTGGCGGTGGTTTCGGCGGCGGCTTTTTCGGCGGATTCTCCGGTGGTGGCGGCGGTAGCAGCGGTACCGTTGTTATATCCTCAACCTCAAGCAGCACTGGCGGCATCAGCAGCTCGACTTCCTCGGGCGGATCGGGCGGCTCCAGCACGTCAACGGGCGGATCAAGCACTTCAAGCACTTCCGGTGGCGTTTCCACTTCTACCGGCGGTGTCAGCACGTCAACATCAACCGGAGGTGTGTCGACATCCACAGGAGGCGTAAGCACGTCTACTGGAGGCGTATCGACCTCGTCAGGTAATGTCTCAACGTCTTCAGGAAACGTCAGCACATCCAGCGGAGCCGTGACCAGTTCCGGTTCATCATCTTCCTCTTCGTCCAGCTCTTCATCGTCGTCGAGTTCGTCATCAAGCAGCAGCTCGTCATCCGGCGGAAGCTCCGGTAAACCCGGTCACGGTTCATCAAGTTATGGTGGAAGCAACGGGTCGAGCGGTTCGTCGTCTACCGGATCGTCGTCAAGCTCGGGTGGCAGCACATCGTCATCGTTCGGCGGCACTTCATCGGGATCGACGAGCAGTTCCTCGTCATCGAGCAGCTCGTCTTCATCTAGTTCATCGTCCAGCGGCGGATCAGGCGGTTCGACCGGTGGCACTGACGTTCCTGCACCGCCAATGGTAATGCTCTTCGGTGCAGCAGCGGCTGGCCTTATCGCCCGCCGTCGTGCCGCCAAAAAATCAAAGGACAAGATCGCGGCATAGGGGTGAGCGCATCTTGTTTTTAAAGGGGCGGTTCGGGGGAGCCGCCCTTTTTCGTTGCGAAACCGCAAGGGCGTCGGCATAGCCAGCGGCCATGCA